>JAGVOC010000380.1 GCA_020052975.1 Desulfobacterales bacterium
GGAGTAAGAATACAGAATACAGAAGAAAAACAATAACATGGTTATTCTGGCTCCTGACTCCTGGCTCCTGTATTCTCATGTTTCGTTGTGCCCGCTCCGAGCATGGCTGTTAGTTGGAAAAAGGAGTCAAGGATTCCAGAATTCAAGTGTTTGTTTTCTAATGATTTTATTTTCAAAGTGAAATTAAAGAGAATTGCATCACAGATTAGATTAACCTGTGAATAATTTTTCAAGGTAGAACTTTGTAATCGGATCGGCATCCTCAAAAAAATATTCCGGGTTATTATTTTTTTCCGCCATTTTCTTCCTGACGCCCGATGCGAGGGATTTTCCAAGTTCCACCCCGAACTGATCGAACGGGTTTATGCACCAGATAAATGCTTCGTAGACCGTTTTAGCCTCATAGAAGGAGAGAAGCCTTCCAATATTTTCCGGGGACAGGTCATTTAATAATATGGTTGATGAAGGCCTGTTTCCAGCGAAGCGTTTTGCACCATTGGTGTCATCTTTTCCGAATGCGAGGGCGGCTGGCTGGGCAATTAAATTCGCCCAGAGCTCCTGGTGATTTGTAACTCCTTTTGATTTGAATCCGTACTGTTCATAGGATGGCCTGATGACTCCTATGAAATCGACAGGGAAGGGCCTTCCCTGGTGAGCGAGTTGAAAAAACGAGTGCTGCGCGTTGGTGCCCGGCTCACCGAAGATAATTGTTCCTGCAGGCACATCAAGAGCATCCCCGTCTTTAGTGACCGATTTTCCGTTACTTTCCATGTTCAGTTGCTGTATGTGGGGAGCAAGCTTTGACAGGGGAGAGATATAAGGAATTACAGCCTGCGCAGGATAATGAAGAAAATTATTGTTCCATACGGATATCAGAGCGGCAACCAGGGGGAGATTCTTTTCGGGAGGCGCTTCTTTCGCAAGTATATCCATCTCTTCCGCCCCTTTTAAAAACCGTTCAAAAACATCATATCCGAGGTAAAGACTTAGCGGCACGCCTCCTACCGCCGAAGTGACGCTGTATCTTCCCCCTATGAAATCAAACATGTGAAACGACGCGATAACCGGGTTTGAAGGATCATCGCCCGGACTTCCCTTGCTGGTGACTGTTACAAAGTGTTTTGCAGGATCGAGCCCTTTTTGCTTCATGAATTCATAGGCCTGGTTTGTGTTTGCCGCTGTTTCGGAAGTGGTATAGCTTTTTGATATAACAATCCAGATCGTGCTTTCAGGATCAATAGACGCCGCTATTTCTCCGAAGTTATGAATATCAACATTAGAAAGAAAATGTATCTGTATTTTCTTAATCGCAAGATGCTTCAATGCTGCTGCAACAAATTCAGGACCGAGGTAAGAACCTCCGATTCCGATAACCACCATGTGTTCAAAAGCCTTGCCTGTTGAACCCCTGATTTCACCGTTATGAATTTTGGATGCGAATTCTTTCATCTTTTTTCTTACCGAAAACATATCGGGCATGATGTCTTTGCCGTTAACAAATACAGGATCGGCAGAAAAAGATCTTGATGCGGTGTGAAGCGCAGCGCGGTTTTCAGTGTTGTTGACTTTTTCTCCGTCGGTCATGGATTTAAACTGCTTTTTTATCCCTCTGTTTTCCGCGAGTTTAAACAGAAGTTCCATGGTTTTGGCATTCACCCTCTGACGGGAAAAATCATAGAAAATACCGGCTCCATTCAGGGAAAAATTTTCCATGCGGCCTTTTTCACTTATAAGGTATTTAAGATGATTTTCCCTGCGGTTAATGATAGTCGCATGTCTTTTCAGCTTTTTCCATTCGGGAAGATTATTTAAGGGATAAGAAAGTTTTGGGTTCATATTTTACCTTGAAGGGTTTTATGTATATCCGTAATAATTTGTGCGGATAATTCGGACATTGCCTTGCTCATTGCTTCTGCGAGCGCTCCCGGATTTTTTTTGGCACATTCTTTTCGGGTACTGTATCTTTTTTGAAAAAGGATTCTTTTGTTCAAGTCGGGTTCATTTTCTGCCATGAGGATAATATCAAGCGACAGAACGGCTTCCCATATCTTGCCCCTGTCGTCCTCGAAAAATTCATCAACAGTGCCTGAGATTGAATGGGTTGCAACAAAACCTGTGTCATGGTTGAATACAGCCTTGAAAAGACCGGACTGCTTGATGTCCCTGAACAGAAAATATGGAATCAACTGGGCAGGATTTGTCTCCCATCTCTGGTTACTGTACTCATCGGTCTGGAAATTATTCTTCCTGTAACTGATTTTTTCGGAGTTGTACAGAGGAGACGCCTGAAAGCGTTCCATTTTTATTATTGAATTGACGGCTTTATTTTCAGCGAATTTCGGAGAAACATATTCAAGGGTGTAATAATCGACTTTGCTTGCCGTCCCCCCGAAACCCAAACAGCCCGCGAGAGATAAAACCAGGCCGCCGATTAATGACGCAAAGGATAATGTATAAAAAATTCTTCCGAATATTTTCATAACAAACTCCCTGTGGATATAAGGTTAATTTTAATCAAAAGAATTCCTCGAAGCTCTGCTTCGGGGTAAGAATCCAGAATTCAGAATCCAGAAGGGAGATAAAATATCTTCAAAAAAAATTCTGA
>JAGVOC010000214.1 GCA_020052975.1 Desulfobacterales bacterium
CGAAGCGAAGCAATCTATAACTTATTGATATTATTTGAGATTGCTTCGTCGCTTTGCTCCTCGCAATGACTGGCATGGACTTTTTACGAAGCCGTCAAAGTTAAAAAATAAGTACGGGCTTTTTTCAACAAAATCGGTATAGGGTACATTAGTGAAAAACTGCTTTTTGCGAATACTTCTCATATATCATTATAACTGTCAAGTAAATTTTTGCCTTTTTCTGTAAGTCCAGATGCGTCTACTGCCAGCAAATTCATAAACCATACAACTTACCACCTTACCCGCCCTCTCTCTTTAGATCAAAAGTACACAGCTATACAGACATGTTTTTATTATCGACAAATTTCCAGAAGAACTATAGTTTTTCAAAGCTCTCAAAAAAAGGCAGGAAACTTTTTTTGGTTTGACGAATCATATATGAAGTGTATAATGTGTATTAAATACACATGAGGAGGATGGTTGTGAGGACCAATATTGTAATAGACGATGATCTCCTGGAGGACGCATTTTCGGTCAGTCAGGCAAAAACCAAGAAGGACCTTATTCATGAGGCACTGAGGGAATTTGTTCAGTTGAGAAAACGTAAGGATCTGACTGAACTGGCTGGCTCTATCGAATTTTATAAGGGCTTCGACCATAAGAAGTTAAGGAAAACGAGAGTATGATTTTAGTTGATACCTCGGTCTGGATTGAGGTCCTCAGGGACAGAAAAGGTAAGGTATTACACTACTTTCGCGAGAGAGTCAGGGATGATATCTGGGTATTAAGCCGTTTTTCGCAACTGGAGCTCCTCCAGGGTGCCAAGGACGATCACGAATGGAACAGACTTGATGAGTATCTTTCCAACCAGTACTATCTTGAAGCCTCAGAGAATACCTGGAGAGATGCCGCCAGGATATATTTTGAATTGAGGCGAAAAGGAGAGACTATTAACAGCCCTTTAGACTGTTGCATTGCCCAAATCGCTATTGAGGCAGGAGCTCGCCTCTTGCACAGGGATCATGATTTCTCAATTATTGCCAGAATCAGGCCCTTGGTGGCTGAATGGTTCGAAGTGCAGAGATAGTATAGAGATGGAATACAGTTTTAAATTCAACAGGGCACTTAAGTGCGCTGTTATATAGGGGAAAAGATAATGCTCACAAAGCTAATAATCCAAAACTTTAAAAGATTCGATAGGGTAGAGGTGGAGTTAGGAAATCCTGTCGTCCTTATTGGACCAAACAATTCAGGGAAGACTACTGCACTTCAAGCACTAGCTCTTTGGGAAATCGGGCTAAAACGCTGGAATGAAAAGCGAAAGGGCAAAACATCACCGGGAAAACGTCCGGGGGTAACCATCAACCGGAGAGATCTGATAGCCGTACCGGTTCCTAATGCAAAACTTCTCTGGCGTGATCTTGGAGTAAGAGATGTCAAGAGAATTGCGGAAAAACAAGAGACAAAACATATCTTCATTGATGTGACTGTTGAAGGAATAACTGCCGATAAAACATGGAAGTGCGGACTAGAATTTTATTACGCTAACGAGGAATCCTTTTACTGCAGACCTCTTCGCCTGTCTAAAAAAGAGAATCCGGAAAGAATGCCCATTCCTGAGGAAACAGAAAATGTTCAACTGGCATTTCTCCCCCCTATGTCAGGATTGGTAGCAAATGAAGATCGGCTTGATCCCGGTGCCATCAATGTCCGGGTTGGGGAAGGTAGGACTGCTGAAGTTCTACGCAACCTATGCTACATGATTCATCTCAGCCAAAAGGACCGCTGGCAGAAACTTACCGACCAGATCAAAACCCTTTTTGGTACCGAGCTTAATATTCCCAACTATATTACTGAACGAGGCGAAATCGTTGTGGGTTATAGAGAACGGGGCAACCAGCTTGATCTTTCATCTTCGGGAAGGGGTTTACAGCAGACTCTTTTACTTCTCGCCTACATGTATGCTCATCCAGGCTCCGTACTGTTGCTCGACGAGCCTGATGCTCATTTGGAAATCCTCCGCCAAAGACAGGTTTATCAGCTTCTGACGGATGTTGCCCAGGAAAACGGGAATCAGATCATTGCCGCGAGTCATTCCGAGGTTCTGCTCAATGAGGCAGCAGAACGTGATGTTGTCGTTGCTTTTGTGGGAAAACCGCACCGCATCAACGACAGAGGCAGCCAGGTCTTAAAGAGTCTAAGAGATATAGGATTTGAACACTACTATCAGGCAGAGCAAACCGGGTGGGTACTATACCTGGAAGGATCAACCGATCTGGCGATTTTGAGAACCTTTGCCAACATATTGGAACATAATGAAGCTAAAGAGGTATTACAAAGGCCTTTTGTTCACTACGTAGGTAATCAACCGACTGAGGTACGAAAACACTTCTTTGGCCTTCGAGAAGCTGTTCCTCGACTAAAGGGCATTGCCATCTTTGACCGATTGGAACAAGAACTTCCTGATGATCTTGGAGCTCGTGGCCTTATGTGGGCAAGGCGGGAGATCGAAAATTACCTTTGTTATCCCGAGTTCCTCGAAGCCTATGCCATTACCATTGGCAGAGAGGAGCTTCCAGGGCCACTTTTTGAATCCGCCCACGTTGAGTCACGCAAAAAGGCTATGAGAGAAGCCATAGAAGAGGTGGCAAAGGCTATGGAAACTCTTGGAAAGGGGTCTCCCTGGGATAGAGACACAAAAGTAAGCGAGGATTTCCTCACTCCCCTCTTCAAAGCATTTTTCAAAAATCTTAACCTCTACAACATTATGGACAAAAAGAATTTTCACGAAGTGGCTCGTTTTGTCCCCAAAGATAAGATTGATCCTGAGGTGAAGGAGAAGCTGGACGCTATTGTGGCAGTGGCTAGAAAGGCAAGGCCGAGAGAGGATTGAGGGTTGATTGGTGAAAGGGAAAGGCTTGCAGGAGAATTGTCGGAAAAAAGGAATGCCACTGTTAATCAGGATAGCTTATCTGGTGTGCCTTCAGAGCATTGAATAGTAGGCATGTTGAAGGGAAGGAAGTACTCAGTCTATGCACATAAGATAGTATGCAGCTTTAATCTCATTGCTGAAGGGAGCAAAACATGAAGATCTTGTCTCTCAAGGTTCAAAACTTTAAGACGTTTGGTCCAGAGGGGATCTTTTTGAGCATGACGGATCTGTGTGCTCTTATTGGAGAGAATAACACGGGAAAGTCAAATATTCTGGAAGCCCTTGATCTTTTTTTAATTTTAGCAAGGCCAAAATGTCAAAGGCATGTTTCCATCATGATGACTTATCGAAGGACATTATCATTGAAGTTAGTTTTTGCGGTCTATCAGAAGATGAAAAGAAAAAGTTTAGCATTCATCTTGATGAAAAAAACGGAAACCTAACGATAACCCAGAAGATTAGTTTGAAATTGGAGGAAGGGCAGAGTATCGCTGATATTGATGAGGAAGATTACGATTTCGAAGAAAGTAAGCACGGAACAAAATGGGAGGCTACTGTTGAATGGGCTAAGTTAGGAGAGAAGCCTCCAACGAAAACAAGTATCAAAAATTGGTGGAAACAGGGGTTGACAATTGGTGTTTTAAATTTCAAAAGCTTATTTGATGACAATGGCGATGAGCCTTTACCTAATACTTATCAAGAAAAGCTGGGTATATTATGGGACAAACATTTTGATACCATACCAAAGCAAAAGGTCACTGGTGATGAAAAAGTCTTGGGTTGGAAGAATAAGCTCAAGGGAAACCTGCCAAAATTCTTCTATGTGCCGGCGGTAAAACATGTCAATGAAGATTTGAAGGTACTTAAAACAAATCCATTTGGTGAAATGATTAATTGGCTTACACAGAATATTTCTGATGATGTTAAAAAGGACTTTGAGGAGAAAACCAAGACGATTGTGCAAGATGCCTTAAGTAAAATAGACCAAGATGATGAGGGTAAATCTAAAATTGCTTTTATTAACAAACAGTTGAATACAAACTTAGGAGTAAATTTAGACTGTAGGCTTGAGTTGAAATTTGGAATACCGAAGATAAGTGATATTGTCTTTCCCTCTCCACAGCTATATGCTGATGATGGTTATTACTCGGACGTTAATAGCAAAGGTCACGGCCTCCAAAGGTTATGTATTCTCTCTTTGTTAAGAACTTACAATGATCTTAAGAAGATAACGGATAAAGGAGATGATAGAAACATGATTCTGGGGATAGAAGAACCCGAAATTTATTTACATCCCCCGATAAAACGCGCCACATATAAGTTGCTCAGATCATTGTCTAAAAAGGATGACCAGATTATTTACTCGTCTCACGACAGCTGTTTTGTTGATGTGGGGCACTTCGATGAAATAAGGCTATTTAAGAAGGTCAAAAATGGAAAACCAAAAACGTTAATATATGAATTCCCTATCGATAGGCTTGTCCAGTTTTACAAAGATCACTATAATCGGGATGTTGACGAAAAAAGCCTAAGGCATAGATTCGGGCATATCTGTGATGAAACTAAAAATGAAGGTTTTTTTGCTAACAAGGTTATTTTAGTAGAAGGGGATACGGAAAAATATGCATTGCCAATATATTTCGCGAACAGAGATTTTGATTTGGACAATGAACGTATCTCAATAATTTCGACAGGATCAGCTGACAATATCACCTATCTCTATATCATGTTCAATGAGTTCCACATACCCTGTTATGTAATTTTTGATGGCGATAAACCAGAGATTGATCCTGATGAATTGACGGGTAAGAAAAAAGATGACGCCAAAAACAAATCTCAAAGGAATAAGGAACTCTTAGAGTTTGTCGGTGAACAGGCTGACGAGAATGGTGAATTTTTCTTTCCAGAGACTTCAGTAAAAGAGAAGTATACAGTCTGGGAAAAAAGATTTGAGGATGTTTTCCATACGCCTTTGGAAAATTATGAAGAGATTAAAGGAGATGCTAAGAAACTTTATGGCACCGAAAGTAAGCCTTTAACTGGAAGGTATTTTGCAGATATATTGACTTCAAAATTTCCCCAAAAAATAAGCCCATATGTTGACAAATTAATAGAAAAAATAAACAGCTGTTGTTGGGAAGAGTCTTGTTTAGGTGAAGGCTGATTCCTCCTTGTTAATATTGACCACACCTTAGTGGTTCTAGAATGTATTGAAGAAAATTTGCAATTACACCCTAATAATTCATCAGGA
>JAGVOC010000036.1 GCA_020052975.1 Desulfobacterales bacterium
TCATGGTTTATAGTTGCTGGTTTCTGGTTAAAAGAAACAACCAGAAACTACAAACCAGAGACCAGAAACCAAGTATTTAAATAAATCGGGCAAAAGGGGGTGTTATGCAAAGGTCTCTCATAAAACAGGAGGAAAATATGGACGGTATTGATATGGTGGCTCAGCTTATGGCAATTTCTGCCACAACGGCTCCAAAAAGCAGGGGCGAAAATTATGTACAAACACTTGTTTTAAAAGGTAAAATCTTGAAAAAGCTCTCTGAAGCAATGACGGCTTTCGGTGTCAGAAAAGATAAAAAAGATTTTGACCGTGACGGGAAAAACATTTCAATGTCTGAGGCTGTGCTCCTTATAGGACTTAAAGACGCAAAACCATTGGGCTTAAATTGCGGAGCCTGCGGGTATCCCGACTGTAAAACTCTTGCGAAACAGAAAAAAAAGGCTGTTGAGTTCCTCGGACCAATTTGTTCGTTCAGATTGCTTGATATGGGGATTGCTCTTGGTTCTGCCGTAAAGACAGCAAGCATGCTTAATGTTGATAACAGAATTATGTATCGGGTTGGAGCTGTGGCACGTGAAATGAATATCGTTGACTGGGACTATGTGATGGGGATTCCTCTTTCTGTGACAGGCAAGAGCATATATTTTGACAGATGACGGCAAGGTAAAAAGTCTCAAAGTCGTCACTCCCGTGAAAACGGGAGTTCAGAACTATCTGAAAAGATCCGCCGCGGCGGACTTCCGCGGGAATGATGTTAAAGAGCAAATTCGGACTTTTTACGAGTCCATCAAATTAATTATCAAGGGAAAAATGAATGTGAAGAATACAGAAGAAGGTGATGAGAAAAAAGGTAAGGATAAAAAACCTGATCCGGCTGGTGCAGAAACCCAGCCTGTTTCAAATTTTATCCGCAATATCATAGATGAAGATGTTAAGGCCGGCAAGAATGACGGCAGGGTAATGACAAGGTTTCCTCCCGAGCCGAACGGCTATCTGCATATAGGGCATGCGAAATCAATTTGCCTGAATTTCGGACTTGCGGCCGATTTCAATGGCCTGTGCAATCTCAGGTTTGACGACACTAATCCGACAAAGGAAGATGTTGAATATGTCGAATCAATCAAGGAAGATGTTAAATGGCTTGGATTTGACTGGGGCAACAGGCTCTATTATGCGTCAGACTACTTTGAAAAGCTGTATGATTATGCCGTGTTGCTTGTCAAAAAAGGAAAAGCCTATGTTTGCAGCCTGAGCGCCGAAGAGATAAGGAAATACAGGGGCACCTTAACCGAGCCTGGCAAAGAGAGCCCTTACAGGAGCCGCAGTATTGAAGAAAATCTTGATCTTTTTGACCGGATGCAGAAAGGGGAATTCAAAGACGGAACGCACGTGCTTCGCGCCAGACTCGACATGTCATCCCCGAATCTTAATATGCGGGACCCTGTAATTTACCGAATCCTGCATGAAAACCATCACAGAACCGGTGACAAATGGTGTATTTATCCGATGTATGACTTTGCACACGGTCTTTCTGATTCGATTGAAGGAGTCACACATTCAGTTTGCACTCTGGAATTTGAAGACCACCGTCCCCTTTATGACTGGCTGATCGATGAGGTGAGGGTATTCCATCCGCAACAGATAGAATTTGCAAGGCTTAATCTGAACTATACCGTGATGAGCAAGAGAAAGCTTCTTGAGCTTGTTGAAAACGGACTTGTCTCCGGGTGGGATGACCCGAGGATGCCTACCATTTCAGGCCTGCGGAGAAGAGGTTATACGCCGGAATCAATCAGAACCTTTTGCGAACGGATAGGGGTTGCAAAGAGCAACAGCATTGTTGACATGGCTTTGCTGGAGTATTGCATCCGTGAAGATCTGAACAGGAGGGCTCAGCGGGTTATGGGCGTGCTGCGTCCCCTGAAAGTTGTAATCGACAATTATCCTGAAGATATGGTGGAAGAGTTTGATGCGATCAACAACCCTGAAGACCCTTCCATGGGAACGAGAAAAATTCCGTTTTCCCGTGTAATTTACATTGAGCAGGAAGATTTCCGTGAAGACCCGCCCAAAAAATTCTTCCGCATTTCACCAGGGCGCGAGGTGCGTCTTAAATCCGCGTATTATATTACATGCGTCGATGTTGTTAAGGATGAAAAGACAGGCGAAGTTGCGGGACTGCACTGTACATATGATCCGAAGACAAGAGGCGGTTTTTCAACCGACGGGCGCATGGTCAAGGGAACATTGCACTGGGTTTCGGCCTCGCATTCGGTAGAGGCCGAGGTGAGATTGTATGACCGGCTTTTCACGAAAGCCAACCCGACCGATGAGAAAGACGGGCGTGATTTCAAGGAATTTATAAACCCGGCATCTCTTGAAACGCTCCGCTCGTGCAGGCTCGAACCGGGTATTGCAGGAGCGCTTCCGGGAAGCATTTACCAGTTTGAGAGGACAGGCTATTTCTGTGTTGATAAGGAATCTTCAGCAGATTCCATCGTATTTAACCGGACAGTTACTCTTCGCGATTCATGGGCTAAAATCGAAAGCGCTCAAAAAAAATGAGTTTCTTCTCCCAATTAGTTGGGAGAAAGAATTCCAGGAGTCCGGGGTTCAAGGATTCAAGTGTTTGTTTTAACGCCTTGAACCGAAACAGCGAGCGCATTCCCCCTATTCACCTTCGGCCCGTTACACGAACCGGAAACAAATTAAAGACACTATGGCGTTTCCAATTCGGAAATAGGCAATTTTGGGCAAGCTCAAGGAAATCAAGGGATTGCGCGGAGGCGTACGCAATGTACGCCGCACAAGAAATCCCGCAGATTGACGCCGAGATCGCACAAAAGGGCCATTCCCGATGGAAACTAATTATCCTCCGAAAGATTCTTCAGGCATATCAATCGGTGCGCCATTTATGTTTAATATGGCATCCATGTTTCCCATTGTTTTGGGAAGAACACTGCAAATAAAATATTCAGCGGTCTGGTACTGGCCTTCGTAATATGCCACATTTTTATTTTTTGACGCCATTTCCCTGATTGCGGGACCGTCGGCATTTCCTGTGAGTTTTTCGAGTTTAGGTATGGCAATAGAAGCCCGCCAAAGGTGCATCCATGCCATAATAACATCGCCCATCACATCCAGCATGGGACTTGCAAAGGCAAAGGCCGTAAGAACCTTTTCAGACATTGCGGTTTTTCCTATGTGAAGCGCTATTTTGCCGAGCTTGTTTACGGCAGCTTCGACTTTTTCGGCGGAATCTTTTAGTTTTACATGCTTTTTTGCTTCAGCGATTGTTTTGTTGATTTCACCAAGAAGCTCCATGAAAGGCTTTCCGTTTTTCATACCCAGCTTGCGCCCAAGCAGGTCCATAGCCTGTATACCGTTTGTTCCTTCATAGATGCTGGTTATCTTGCAGTCCCTTAAAAGCTGTTCAACTGGAAATTCTGCAGTGTAGCCGTATCCTCCATAAACCTGAACGGCCTGCGTGCATACATCAAAAGCTTTGTCCGAGCAGTAAGCCTTGATAATAGGAGTCAGGACTTCAATGTAACCCCAGTATTTTTCTCTTTCCTCCTTGCTTTTTGATGTGCTGATAATATCGAAGCAGTATCCGATGAAATAGACGAAACTCCGCATTCCCTCGACATGCGCTTTCATCCAGATCAGCATGCGGCGTACGTCGGGATGTTCGATTATGGGAACTCTCGGAGCGCTCTGATCGAACATCTTTAATAGCGGTCTTCCCTGCACGCGTTTTCTCGCATAGTCGAGGGCATACAGATAAGCGGAACTGGCCATGGAAATAGTCTGGACTCCGACGCCAAGGCGGGCTTCATTCATCATGTGAAACATTGCCTTCATTCCCTTGTTCTCTTCGCCAAGAAGCGTGCCGCGGCATTTGCCCTTGCTTCCCAAAGATAAGCTGCATGTTGAGCTTCCGTGAATACCCATCTTCTCTTCAATTCCCGTGCAGACAACATCGTTTGGTTCCCCGAGACTTCCGTCATCATTAACCCATATTTTGGGGACTAAAAACAGGGATATTCCCTTTGTGCCTTCCGGCGCCCCTTCAATGCGAGCCAGAACAGGGTGTATTATGTTCTCTGTAAGATCCTGCTCACCGCCTGATATAAAGATCTTGTTTCCTGTGATTGAATATGTGCCGTCAGGATTCTTTTTCGCGGAAGTTGTCAGATTCCCGACATCGGAGCCTGCTTCAGGCTCTGTCAGGAGCATGGAGCCGCCCCATTGCCCGGAGTACATCTTTCCGAGAAAAAGCTCCTTCTGCTTTGGCGTACCGAAAATTTCAACAAGCTTTCCTGCACCGTGGCACAGCCCCGGATATATTGAAAAGGAACAGTTTGCCCCGTTAAAATATTCGGCTGCCGATATGGCAACCGTGATCGGAAGACCCTGGCCGCCCACAGCAGGATCATCGAGCATCGCAATCCATTCGCCTTTCCGGTAAAGGTCAAATGCCCGATGAAAAGAAGAGGGCACCATTACTTTTCCGTTTTCAAACCGGCATCCTTCCTTGTCGCCCAGAGCATTTGCGGGAAGAAGCTCCTTTATTGCAAGATTGCGCGCCTCCGAAATAATGAGGTCGATAGATTTTTTGTTGAATTCACGATATTTTTCACACTTTATCAGTTCCTCGATTCCCAATTGTTCATAAAGGACGAAATCAATGTCCCTTCGGTCTGCTATTTCCTGTGCCATACTGTTTCCCTTTCATTTAAGTTTGACGGACTTGTTAAAAGTTTAATTTTTACCACGAAGAACACGAAGGATAAAAAATAATATTTCCATCTTCGTGGTTTTATCCCCATGCAACGGATAAATTATTTCAAATTATAAACTTGGAGATGATCTCCTTCATTATTTCGGTTGTTCCTCCGCCTATCGACAAGATCCTGTTGTCGCGGAAGAGCCTTTCAACGAGGTATCCGCGCATGAACCCGTAACCGCCGAATATCTGGACAGCCTCATATGTGACTCTGTCGCTGACACTTGTGGCAAAATTCTTGGCCATTGAAATTTCTTTTATCTGGTTTGCCCCGGAATCGATCTTTGCTGCTATGCGGTATGTGAATTCCCGGCTCACTTCAACGAGGGTAGCCATTTCGACAAGCTTATGGCGGATTACCTGAAAACCCTTTATGGGACGGCCAAAAGCTTCTCTCTTTTTAGCATATTTCAGGGATTCTTCAAGAGCCATCTGTGCTGTTATATTGGCCATGATCGCAAGCTGGAGCCTTTCGGTCTGAAAATTTTCCATGATGCCGTAAAAGCCTTCGTTTTCTTTACCAATAATATTTTCAGCCGGGACCCGGCAATCGTCAAAAAATATCTGTGCAGTGTCGGAAGCCCACCACCCGGTTTTTTTCAGCTTGCTTGAGACCGAATAACCGGGAGTTTTCGATTCAATAACCAGGAGACTTATTCCGTGGGCCCCGTTTTCTCCTGTTCTTACGGCGCACGTTATCTGGTCGGCCCTGCATCCGCTTGTTATAAAAGTCTTGCTCCCATTAACAACATAATGATTGCCGTCCCTTACAGCGGTTGTCCTGATACTTGCCACATCGGAGCCTCCTTCAGGCTCGGTAATTGCGAGGGCGGCGATTTTCTCCCCTGCCAGAACAGGCTTTACAAATTTATCTTTCTGCTCTTTGGTTCCGGATCTTACAATGGGAGGGATGGCGATGTTAAGAGAGCCGAGCCCTGCAACAAGGCCTCCTGAACCCGAACGCATGAGTTCTTCCCAGACGGCTATCTGGAAAAATATGTCTCCGGGTGTTCCTCCCAGTTCCTCAGGATATCCAGTTCCAAGTATTCCGACTTCCGCAGCTTTTTTGTAAAGGGAGCGCGGAAATTCGCATTCTTCTTCCCATTCCTCGATAAAAGGAATAATCTCCTTGCCGACGAATTCCTTAACAGAGCGGCGGACCATTTCATGGGCTTTCCCAAAGTATTCTTGGCAGGAAGCCTTTGCAGTAAATTCTAATCCCATAGTTAACCTCACGTTTCCTGCGGCATCGGAGCAGGAGGCATAACAAGCGCAGAGCCTTCCGCCACGATTTCGCCTTTCTGGTTTGTCCATGTGAGTGCCATTCTGACCCAGCGCTTCTTTTCCATCTTTTCAGATACTTCACCTGTTGCGGTTATGGTGTCGCCAAAATATGTCGGAGCTTTAAAACGGCAGGTTATTTCGAGGGCGACTGTTCCGAGCCCGGGAAGTTTCATGCCAAGAACAGGAGCTATAAGGCTCTGGGGAAGGGCTCCGTGGGCGATCCTTGTGCCGAAAGGAGTTGTTTTTGCAAATTCCTCATTTAAATGCATGGGGTTGAAATCGCCTGAGATTCCGGCAAAAAGATAAACATCTGTTTCTGAAATAGTTTTTGTAAAAGAGGCGGACATGCCGACTTCAAGCTCGTCATATGTGAAGCCCAGTTCGAACTTCGGTTTTTCATCAGACCTGAAATGATCAATATCCATTATGGTGGAAGTGCTCTTTTTCGCAAATACGGCTTTAACTTTCAGGCCTGTGCGCATTTTGCTAAGGGGGATGCCTTTGACTATATGAGCTATCGGCGTATCAGAACCGGTTATTTTGATAAGGGCGAGAATATACGGCGGTTTTAAAGGCTGATGAGGTTCTTCATATCTTATGATGGTAAAGCCGGTGACAATCCCCGTATTTTTCAACTCAACCCAGTTTTCGGATATGTTTGAAAAGCAGTGCTCGCAAACAGTCCTGGGCGGCACGAAAACCTTGTTGCACTTGTCGCATTTTAATCCTAGAATTTTTTTCTTATCCCTTAAAGAGATAAGAAAACGGCTTCCTGTCCGGCCTGCAAAATACTGATACGGCAGAGCCAGTTTTCCTTCTACTATAAAGCAGTCATCCTTAACCGATTGCATGATTTCTCCTTTTGACGACTTCGTAAAAAGTCTCCGCCGCGGCGGACTGTGTTGCGCTTCATCTTTCGTCATTGCAGCGTACCAAAAAGTACGCTTCATTCCTCAAGATTCGCGCGCCTTGCATCTGGAGATTTTTACTTTGTCGTCATATTTATTGAATTATCAAAAGGTTATTCGATTATTTCAAAATATTTTATGTCCGTTATCGCTCCGATACGCACTTCATTCCATACCGGGCGAACCCTTGCGCCTTTTCTGGCCCTTTTTATGTCCGAGGGTTTAAGCTCATGCCAGAGGGTTTCATGTCCCTTGCACCCGTCAAGAAGAAAATGAGCCGCACAATAAGGAGTTTCCCTGCTTTCTCCTGAAAGAGGGTCCGGGCTCGCATAGTAAGCGATGTCGCATATGGTTATAACACCTTCAGGGCCGACTTCGACCCAGTCTGTTACCCTGACCCTGCATTCCGCGCAAACTTCCCTTGGCGGGAGCTGAAGCCTTCCGCATTTCGGGCATTTGTTTGCCAGTATTTTTTTCTCGCTGAAGGCTTTTAAAAATTTTCCCATGACAGGGCCTGTTGCAAATCTCTGTGGTATGGAAAGAACCTGCTTGATTCTTATCAGTTCATCCTGTTTTTCCTCTTCGGCTCCGTCAGGGCCGGGAGGAGTGTATTTCTTGAAGAATTTGGTTGCCTTCATCAGAAGGCCCATGTTGCCTTCGACTTTGAGCCTTCCCGAGGAAAAAGCGGACATTCCGTCGAGAGTCCCGAGCGTGACTGCGACCCAGTCCTTGGCCGAAATCGTAGTGGTAACATTGGGAGTGTGCAGACCATTTGAGACTTTCACGATGCCGTCTTTTAAGGATACGGTCCATTCGCCGCCGCCTGTTCCTGTGATTACATACCCGTAATTGGCGGTGATGCCTTTAACACCGTCCGGGTTTACCCTTGATTCCATCGTCCCGAAAATATCTTCAACTGTTGCCTCGGGCGCCTTGCTTTTCTTCGGCCTTTGAGTGAGTCCCCAGGTGCGCAGATCTTTTTTCAATACCTTTCCGATCGGGCTTCTCGGGAAGTCCCCGTCGATAATTTCAACATATTTCGGAACCTTGAAATTAGCCAGATTTTTTCTGCAGAAATCAATAACTTCTTCTTCGGTAAGAGAGTCATCAAGAGGTACAATAAAAACTTTCACCTCTTCGCCCATTGTCTTGTCAGGAACACCGACTGTTGCAGCTTCCTGAATCTTGGGGTGAGTTGCAAGGAGATTGTCGATTTCTTTCGGGTATATATTTTCACCACCCCTTATAATCATATCCTTTATTCTGTCGACAATGAATATATACCCGTCGTCATCTTTGTAGCCGACATCTCCGGTATGCAGGAATCCGTTTATAATTGTTTTTGCCGTTTCTTCGGGCCGGTTGTAATACCCTTTCATAACAGCATCGCCGCCGATAATAATTTCGCCTGCTGCACCGGAAGGAAGTTCATTGCCCTGTTCATTTACTATTTTTATGGTCTGTCCGGGTAGCGGAAGTCCGATTGATCCGATTTTGCGAACCCCGTCCCGCGGATTAATGGTACTGACACATGTTGCCTCGGTTAGGCCGTAACCTTCAACTATTGGAATGTTGAAGACTTCCTGAAATTTTGTGAATGTTTCAGGGGTTAAAGGGGCAGCTCCGCAGACTCCGAACTTTAAAGAACTTAAATCGAATTTCTGGCGTGTCGGATCAGTGAGCAGTATCTGGTATACTGCGGGCACGGCAGACCAGAAATTGACCTTGTACTTATCAACGACTTCCCAGAATTCGCTTGCGCTGAAGCCTTTCCGAAGCACTATCTGGTGTCCCATTCCCATGGAAAATGTGCATGTCAGCATCGCATTGACGTGGAAAAGAGGCAGGAAGCACAGGAGCACCATTTTTTCGTCAAGTTTTAACGCTTTGGTTATGCCGCCGACATCGGCAAGCACGTTTTTGTGGGACAGAAGAACTCCCTTTGGATTTCCCGTAGTGCCTGATGTATAAAAAATATAGGCCGTATCCTCCATATCCGCATCGGACTCGACAGGAGTCGAGTCGTTTCCTTCCATGAGGGCGTTGAAGGAAACATGACCGGGCTGCGGAGAGTTTCCGACTTCGATCACAACTTCAAGGGAAGGACATTTATCCCTGATTTCCTTTAATATGGGAAGATACTGGTCTTCTATTATAAGGCCTCTCCCTTTAGAGTCGTTTAAAAGATATTCAATTTCAGGAGCCTTCCACCAGCCGTTTACAGGCCCTGCAATAGCCCCGATTCTTTGAATTGCAAAATATGAGATAAGTGTTTCAGGGCTGTTCTGAACAAGGATATGGATAAAATCCCCCTTGCGGAAACCGAGCTTCTTTAGTGCGTTTGCAAGTATAAATACGCGTTTGCGGAATTCAGCATATGTTATGACTCTGTCATAGAAATTAAGATAGGTGGAATCCTTGTATTTGTCCGCTGCATTGTCAAGAAAGATTCCGAGA
>JAGVOC010000104.1 GCA_020052975.1 Desulfobacterales bacterium
GGAAGTATAGGGGACGTATTAAACTTGCAAACTTATTCATCAGGGACCGATTAACCGGAGATATTGCTGTCATAAATCAGGTTTAAAAGTTTAATACGTACCCTATATGCCTCCCTGGAACCGCAGGTTTCTGGGATTCACTTTCACCCGCCGCCGGGATAACCGGTTTAAGGTGAGCGACAAGGCGCTCCGAAGCTTCAAGGCGAAAACCCGTGAAATCACGCGGCGAACCCGCGGGTGTACCCTTACCAGGACAATAGAGGAACTGAGGGCATACATCCTCGGATGGAAGGCGTACTTCGGCCTTGCCGAAGTCCTCTCGCCCCTGAAAGACCTGGACAAGTGGGTACGCCGGAGACTGCGGTCATACGTCTGGAAGCAGTGGGGTCGTGCGGGATACCGAGAACTCCGGAAGCGGGGAGTGGGGCGTGAGCTTGCATGGAACACCTGCAAGTCCGCCCACGGTCCGTGGAGGTTGAGTCAGAGCCCGGCACTGGTCATTGCAATGCCGGGGCGCTACTTCCGCTCCCTCGGGCTGCCGAGCCTGGCAGGTTGACTGAAAACACTTAATCCACCGAACCGTCGTATACGTGACCCGTATGTACGGTGGTGTGGGAGGAGGGGAGCCGCGAGGCTTCTCCCTATCCTGATTGTGCCCCTGGAGGAGGAATATGAAAATAATAGTCCTATTGATTTTTGTTATAACAACGACGCCTGTTGTTGCCTTCGTCGAGACTGAATGTACAGATCGCCCTGAATGCTGGCCGGAAGGTAGCTCCATGCATACAGGGCTATTGCTTGTAGAAAAACAAAAAACGGTTCAAAAGGTCTTAGAAGCTAAGCACGAGCAATTGGTCAAACTGGTATCGGCTACGGCTTCATCCGACGCCAAATTCCATACTGACGAAAGGCTGGTTGAAGCACTCAAGACTCAACAGTCGGCGTGGCTGAAATACAGAACTGACGAGTGTGAGCTAATAGGATCTTTAACTGGGGCAGGTGGAACTTGGCCATCCACGTACGCAAACAGGTGTGAAGTTAATCTCACCGAGCAACGCCTTCGTCGAGTGCGGTCAGCCATACGTTGCATTGAAAAAATACCGACCGGGAAGCGTCTATATGAACAAAATAATTGTTTACAGCAACTGGCGCCTCTTGCGAATAAATAGGTACAACAAGTCATTGGAGCCAATCGGCAACAAAAGGCGTTGCCTCTGGCTCAATTCTTCGTTAGGCAAACAAGGATAGGATCGTGTGTGCACATGAGAAAAATGCAGATCAGTAAAGCGTTTACGTTGATCGAATCTGGTCCAGTTGTTCTTGTTACGACAAATGACGGAAAGAAGAATAATATAATGACAATCTCGTGGACCATGGTGGTGGACTTTACGCCGATATTTGCCATGACCACTGGGCCCTGGAACTATTCCTTTGCTGCTCTTCGTAAAACGATGGAGTGTGTTATCGCAATTCCCACTGTTGACATGCTTGATAAGGTCGTTGGAGTGGGAACATGTTCCGGTGCTGATACAGACAAATTTGAAAAGTTCATGTTGACCCCCGTGAAGGGAAAGCATGTCAAAGCGCCCTTGATAAAAGAATGCATGGCGAATATCGAGTGCAAAGTTGTCGACATCGTCAAGAAGCACAATATCGTCGTCCTCGAAGGCGTTGCGGCGTACTTTGATAATTCACGAAAGGAGAAGCGAACTGTTCACGCAGTTGGCGATGGAACTTTTATAGTGGAGGGGCGTAAGTTGGACCGAAAGAAAATGATGCACTCAAAAATCCCAGCTGGTCTCTAATTTTATAACATTTAGGGAATAGTATTAGGGATGTCCATAAATATATAAATAACTGTCGGTTTGCATGTCTTTTTCTTGCGGACACTCTTTATATTCTCCCATGAAATTATTCGTTTCCGCTAAATAATCATTATTTTTTATCGATATTCCCCAGAATCTCCTTGACGAGATTACCGTCGGCCAGTTTCCCGAAATGTTTCATTACGGTTCCCATAGCCTGCATCGAATTTTTATACAGAGAAAAATCTATGTTCTCTTTTATCCATGCTTCAATCTCTTCCCTGCCTGCCATCTGAGGAAGATATGTCGACAGTATTTCAAGATATCCTGAAGTCTCTTTTTTTGTAAGCTCAAGAACGGTTTTTTCCGATTTTACAAGCCCTCTTATAATGCCGAGAATATCATCGTCCGTAATCTCTTCGCCCTTTTTCAGTCTGAACGATTTCTTCCCGCTCTCAAGAGTAAGAGGAACCGTCAGCTTCGGAAATTCCGACATGACCTGCCGGACGGTATTTCTGACCTGCTCATCTCTTTTTAACATTGATGATTTCAAATCAGCTTTCAGCTTATCGAGCAAAGAAATTCCAAGCTCCTTGCTCCACCCGTAGTATTTTTCATCCATAGCCTTTACCTTTTCTCAATGAAATCTATAATGGTTTTTGCCGTCTGTTCGGGTTTTTCCTCCTGGGGCATATGCCCGCATTCGGGTAATATTACAAGAGTTGAATTTGAAAGGTCTTTTCTGAATTTATGTCCCGATTCTACAGGTATCCATTCGTCATTTTCACCCCATATGATAAGCGTACGGTTTTTAATCTCAGATATTCGGTTTATATAGGGAGTAAAAGCGTCAAAGTCGATTGACCTGGCAAGAGCGACCTTGGCATCCAGAACATTTTCAGTGCGCATCCTGTTATAATATGCATCTATTGTTTCTTCGGTAATCAAATCATCATTGTAATAAACTTCCTTCAAATTCCACCCGACCATCCATCGCCCGAAAAAAAGTTTGGTTATTTCACCGGCAAGCGGCATTTTTGCCATTCTTATAATAAAGGGTTTTTTTATCGGGTATCCTGCAGAATCAATCAGAACAATTTGTCCTGTTTTATCAGGATGTTCTTGGGCCATAAGAACAGCTATTGCGCCCCCCAAAGAGTTGCCGACAAAAACAACATCCTTAAGACCCATAACTTCCATCCATTTATTCACTTCCTGTGTGAGTGTGAAAATATCATATTTTGAATCCACAGGCTTATCTGACCATCCCGCTCCCTTCATATCAAGAGCCCAGACGTGATAACCCTGCAGCGTCAGATGCGGAATAACCTTCTCCCAGGTATATGTCGAAGACGCAAAGCCATGCAGCAGGAAAATATTCAGCCCTGTTCCGGGATACTCCCTGTAATGATAATTTACATTATCTATCATTATATATTTATCCTCAGGCGCCTTTCCCAAAATTTCACCTTTCGGAATCGTTCTTATGAAAAGGCCGCAGCCTGAGGCGGTAACAACAAGAAATAAAACCATAAGACAATACCCGGTTTTTACAAACAACATCCTTATTTTATTCATATTTTATCCTTATAAGGATGGTAGGGATAGGCTATGAATCCAGCTTCTCGATCAGCTCTTCCACGTTCTTGGCCTTCTTGACCCTGCCATGCTTGATGTCCTTATCAGCTTCTTTCTCCATCTCTTGCCATTTTTTGGACCAAAACCAGGACTGAGATCTATCTATGACAAGAACAGGTTTGATGATGATCTTATCTTCTTCCATAATATCCACCTAATCTGATAATCTGATTTTCGCACATTCAGATTATGCAATACTTTAGATTTCGTCAAATATTATCCTTCTTCAGCATCTTTCACTCCATATAAAACCAAGCAACAAAGTTTATCAGCCATGCCCGTTCTGCACGAACACACGCTTTCCATTAAACATTATTTTTGAAGCGATTAAAAAGGCAAGCAACGGGGTTGACACTCGCTGTTTCGGTTCAATGATAACAAAATACACGCAAAGGTCTGGAGAATCCCGGTCTATAACCGTGCTAAGGCAATGGTGAAAATTTGGAGATGAAGGCGATCGCAATAGAACTTGGCAATCACCTTATGGATGGCAGTTATGCCATTGATATTGTTATTATTAGAATTGAGTTCATGCGGCAACATATTGACGGATATCCACCTGTGCACCGACTTCTGCCATCTGTTCAGCAGATTTCAGCAGAGCACCTGTTACATTTTCATCCACGTAATCTTCACCACAATTCGGGCATACTTGAGCAGGCACCTGTTTAACAACGTAGGTAAGACCATCCCTTTCTAAAGTGACGGTTGTTGTGCCAAGTTTTGTTTCAGCATGTTTGCAAATGACGCATTTCATGGGATTCTCCTTTTATAATTTGGGCTCCATTTGTCTTGTTCGGGTTCGTAAACGGTAATCACGATTGTTTCATTATCAGTGACGTTATCCGCTGCAACAACATGAAGCGGTTGATTTTCCCGCCATCCCAGAATGAGACGGCTTGGATATGGTGTATCATCCGGATATATCTCAATGATTTCTCCTTTTTCCAGAACAGAACGAACATCCTTTTCGTCAACGCGACGTTGAAACATCCGTTTAATCGCATGAGTGCGAAATATAATCTTCCCGACTTCCGACAAAAGATCAAACTCCTTATATCAATCACATTTATGTGAATTTAACATGTGCTTTTTACTATATGGAGAATTAACGTTTCTGTCAAATTAATCAACATAATGAAATCGGCACTAAAGTTTAAGTTCTTCAAACCGATGGTAAGGATAGGGAATGAACCAACTATTAAAAGAATGCCACGAGCCTGGCTTTTCAAATGATTATTGTTTCCAACAGATGGGTAATTGAAGCTCCCGCAGCAAGCTACAAAGTCATAGCCTGCTTTTTAATGCATAATAGGAAATATAATTAATAAGTTTTCTTGAAGATATCCTTTGCAGCATAATGTGTATAAGCCAGTTCTTAAATCCCGGTATATAAAGAGATTTTCCTTTTTTAAATGCTTCAATTCCCTTTTTCGCAATCACCGCCGGATCATTCAGACCGCTTATGCTGTACCACCAGAGCCGCTCAGGAAAATCACCGCCTTTTATAAGAGGTGTATTTGTATATGATGGATTAAGAGTGCAAACCTTGACGCCTGAGCGCCTGACCTCTTCATTTACCGCTTCGCTCAGGCTTTGAACAAACGCCTTGGAAGCTCCGTATACTGCGTGGTGTACTGTCGGTTGAAATGCTGATACGGATGAAATATTAAGAACCCGCCCCTCGCCCCTTGCCATCATATCCTTTAAAAACAAGTGCATAAGCTCCATCAAAGCTCTGATATTTACATGAACAAGGCTTATCTGGCGGTTGATATCCATATGGTGGAAATCGCCGTAAACCATCAAACCTGCATTATTAACCAGGACTTCAATTACCGGAATGCGCGCTTTTACCTCATGATACAATTTATCGGGACCTTCCTCCTCAGCAAGGTCTTCTGCAAAAGACCATGCCTTCACTCCGTACATGCTTCTCAATTCTTCCGAAAAATTCATGAGGTTTTGCGCTTCTGAAGGGTGTGCACACAACACACAATGAGCTCCTTCCCTGGCAAAACATAGTGAAAGTTCTTTTCCTATTCCGGAAGCGGCTCCTGTAATAAGAACATGTTTGTCTTTTAATGTATAACGTGACATATGAGGAACCCCTTTTACAGCATAAAAGTCTCATTTTACTATTTCAAGGATGTGAATACACATGGCCGCTTCTTCAACACCGATGTTTCCGCCCCCGTTTTCAGCAAGGCCTACCCTTGCGCCCTCTACCTGGCGCTTCCCGGCTTTCCCCCTTAACTGGAGTCCTATCTCGTAAATCTGGGCAAGGCCTGATGCTCCGATCGGATGGCCTCGGCACTCAAGCCCTCCGCTGGTATTTACAGGCTGCTTTCCGCCAAGTTTCGTTGCCCCCGATTCGGCATAAGGACCCCCTTCACCGGTGGGGCAGAAACCCATGGCCTCTGTCTGGTGAAGCTCACCGTAAGCCGTGGCATCATGAAGCTCCGCAAGATCAATATCACTTGGCCCGACGCCCGCAACATTGTATGCCTGCCTGACAAGTCTCTCTCCGATGTCTTCCCCGTCCAGGTTCCTGTCGGTACCCGAACCCAGTACAGATGTACGAATCTTTACCGGACGCGCGCCGGTCAGTTTTTTCAAATACTTTTCAGAGCAGATGACGGCAGCGGCAGCGCCATCTCCCACCGGAGCGCACATCGAGCGCGTCAGTGGATATGCAATAGGTTTGTCAGCCAGCACCTCTTTTGCAGTCATATCCTGCTGATACTGCGCAAGTGGATTAAGTGATCCGTGCCAGTGATTCTTGGCACAAATTTCGGCCAGTTGCCGCTGGGTAGTCCCGAATCTACTCATATGCCAGCGGGCACCCATGGCATATGCATCCATAAAAATGCTGCGCCCTTCCCCGGGAGGTGTCTGATCCCCCGGAATTTCAAACGTAAAGGTCTTGTTGACTTCTTCCATCAATTTCAACTGGGCTTCAAAATTACCGACATCCATGCAGGTTGCATACGCAGCCAGAGATAATGCCTTGTTTGGATTTGTAATCTTCTCCGATCCTATCGCAATTGCAACATCATACATCCCGGCCCGTATCCCGGTATATGCCATGTGAAGGGCCGTTGAAGCGCCCGCGCACGCATTTTCGACATTCGTGACAGGGATTGCACCTATACCCATTGAGCGAAGCATCACCTGCCCCCTGATGGAATGCTGGTTCGAAAACATCCCCCAGAAAGTATTTGAAAAAAAAGCGGCTTCAAGCTCCTCTTTTGCTATGCCGGCATCTAAAAGAGCAAGATTGACAGCTTCATGGGCCATATCTCTTACATCCCTGCCGGGATACTTGTTAAACCGTATCATCCCCAGTCCGATAATATAAACATCTGCCATTAATAACCCCTTTCGAGACCTTTGTATAACATCCCCTTTTGCCCGATTTATTTAAATACTTGGTTTCTGGTCTCTGGTTTGTAGTTTCTGGTTGTTTCTTTTAACCAGAAACCAGCAACTATAAACCATGA
>JAGVOC010000272.1 GCA_020052975.1 Desulfobacterales bacterium
GAGAAGAACAGTTTCGAATCTGGAGAGACGGCAGCGAATGACATTGTCAGAAGTTGCCGTCTTAAGAAAGCCACCGACAAGGTCGGTGGTAGTTTACTCCGCGCTAAAAGACTGGTTGCCACCAGTTATTTACAATTCACTAATTTCTTGTACGTTTGGAGTTGGAAATCCTGTCCTATGCATGTAAGGACATCATTCAAAAAAACAGGCTGCTCAAGGGAATGGGAAAGGGCAAGCGTGCGTTTCTTCTGGCTGCTGGCTCGAGTATCAACCAGAAAAACCTCAAGCCGCTGGCTGGCGAAGATTGTTTCAGCATCAGCAACTTTTATCTTCATAACGATATTCAAACGATCAATCCTGCTTTCCACGGATTTGCCCCTTATCACGAGCCCCTTATTCTGGAAAACTATTACATAAAACAACCGGATATAGACGTTATGCAAATGAAAAAGCTATATTTTGACAAAGACGCATCATTCCGGGGATTCAGATAATATTGAGGAATTGCAGAAATTTATGCTTACCAATATAGGTCGCTGTTCAAAGGTTATCTGGGCTGAGCGATTGACGGTCCTGGATTGTCTTTATCTTTATATTAAATGTCTACTGTCTGATACATGCGTGCATTATGATAAACACAGTATAACACGGAATGGTGCCATTCTCCTTAAGATTCTCAAAATAGTCAGAGCGAACCGCATTTTTAGAGATGTAAAATTGACGCTTCAGGCGATTAGTGCACCTCATCCACATCAGATACGGGACAGAGTTGATGAAATAATCGATATGTTTCTTGGAGAGCGATTAGCAGGCGTGCCCGGATGGAAGACGCAGATGGTCCGCTCCTATATCGCTTCCGCGATTCTTGGGAAAGTTGAATTCGCGGCCATGGTTGAAGCCAAGAGAGGGGGTGATGCCGGGCGTCATGAACTCTTTCTCGAACGAGATCCCATTAATTCAGTACTTAAATCTTTTTTGGAGGACAGAGGGTTTCGTGTGTTGGAGTCAATATCGTTTTTGAAGCATTTCATTCTTATAGCGCGGCCGTTTCGCGATTTCTATCGAGCTTTATTGGGGTTTGTGAAAAAGCGCAAAGATGCTTTCACCGAGAGCACAAGACCTGCCATATGGGTCGAATATAATGACCTCGTCTTGCCTCTGAACCGGTTTTATCTGTTCTGGTATAAGCACGTTGACACGGCTAATTTTGATGTGGTCTGCTATTTTGACAGAACTGATACGACGCCAAACTTAAAGAGGACAAGCGCATTAGAAAAAGAAGGTTTGAAGTGGGTGGATTGTGCTGACCCAATTCAGCTTGCGCATTTTCGTTTGACGGATATTTATGCCATGATAAAATTACTTGTTACCTTAAAAGAAGGGCATACATGGTGGCTGCGCTTGTTATGGATACGATATCAGATATTTTATGAGGCGTACCGCTTAGTGTTCCGCCGCTTTCGTGTCAAAATGTTGATGCAACATCAGGAGGGATTATGGTTGCAGATGCCGCAGGCGAAGGCTATCGAGGAAGAAGGTGGCATCATGGTAGGTTTTCACTGGTCAAACTACCCTCTCCCGAATTTGCAAACACACCTAAAGCCACAGCAGGTATTCTTTGTTTGGGGTAAGGCAATGCTTGAAACGCTTTATGTAAACGGGAATTCCTGTCGCTATATTCTGCCTTCTGGGGTATGGATGCTCTCGCAGGATGAATCTCTACCGAATACTAACCAGATGTTTGATGATTGTGATTTTATTCTGGGCATTTTTGACTCATCCGTCGCGCACAACGCATACCAAACTCCCGAAGCATTAGAATTGTTTTATATAACTATTCTTGAGCTTCTTGAGAAGAATCGTAATTGGGGAGGTGTTATTAAAAGTAAAAAATGGGGTGTGGCGGATCTTAAAGGCATGCTCCCGCAAGGCAGCAAAATCGCTAAACAGATTAATAAGCTTATTCGGGATAAAAGAGTGGTTTTTCTTGATTGGATTGTCAATCCAGTGACGGTCGCAATGAAAGTTGATCTGTCGGTTTGTTTTGGCTTCAGCTCTGTTGGTGTAATGGCCGGTGCTTTGGGGCGCAAGGCGATACACTGGGATTGTGCTGGGCATCTAAATCATCCTATTTACCGCAACAAGCAACAAAAGGTGCTCTACTTATCACTCGAGGAATTTAAGAATGCAATTATAATTTCTTCGAGAGGTGATGTTACAATAGGTGATTTTTCTCTGTGGGGAAAAGACTTCAACTATTTCGACGATTTATTGGCACCGCAGAGAGTGGGAAGATTTATTTCGAACTATATGGAAGAGGTTATTGCGACTGCTAATGCCAAGCATTCCATGGATTTTTCAGCAAACCTATACGTGGAGGAAAATTCTGTAAATATGGACTTTTTTGAGATTAGTAACTGGTGGGGTCCATTACATAATAATGTCGGCAAGGAGGTCAACACAGTATGACCATGCTGATCGAGTCTGCTTTCTTCGATATTGACGGGGTGTTGACAGATGGAGCTGTGTATGTAAACGCAGATGGGCTTGAGTCAAAACGCATTGTTTTTGATGACATAGACGCAATATTCGAACTCAAGAGGGCTGGTGTGAAAATTGGTTTTGTTACAGGTGAAAACAATTCATTCACAGAATATGTGCAAAGGAGGTTTTCACCTAATTTCTTCACAAGTGGTTGTCGTGATAAGCTTTCATGGTTTCGCGAATTGATAAATAGAGAAGGGTTGAAAGCAGAAACCTCGTGTTTTGTGGGTGATTCGAAAAAGGATGTAGATCTGCTCAGATTCCTGGACTTCAGCTTTGTACCTGCTAACGTTGACGAGCAAATCAAAGCAGCCGCAAAATTCGTGCTAAAATCTTCAAGAGGTAGCGGGGCAATCAAAGAAACGGTCGAATTCATCTTTCAAAAAAACAATACCACGAATTTTCAAGATGGCTTTTGGCGTGAAAAACTGTCTGAACATGTAAAGACTGTTACTCTTATGGAGAATACAGATTTTTATGTGTCGGTTACTGCGGCGACTACAGTAATAATTAATGCTCTTAGAGCGGGGAAAAAACTTCTGCTCTGCGGGAATGGGGGTAGTGCCTCAGATTCACAGCATATTGCAACCGAGCTTGTCAGCAGATTTCTCCTTGAACGCAAAGCGCTTGATGCAGAAGCGCTGAGTGTGAACACTTCATCTTTGACTGCAATTGGCAACGATTATAATTTTGATAAAATATTCTCCCGTCAGGTCGAAGCGAAGGGACGTTCTGGAGATGTGTTGCTTGGAATATCAACAAGCGGAAACTCGAAGAATGTTGTGGAAGCGATGGCCTCGGCAAAAAAGGTGGGGATGAAGACGATAGGGCTTACGGGGAGCAATCACACAGGAAATGCCATTAGCAGGCAGGCCGATATCTGCATTTGTGTTCCCTCTAATTCCACGCCACGTATTCAGGAGTGCCACATCCTAATTGGCCATATGATGTGTGAAATGATAGAAAATAAATTAACTGTTAAGGAGGCATAAATGTCAGTATTCATCATTGCGGAAATCGGCATCAATCACAATGGAGACATGGGTATTGCAAAAGAACTCATCCGTCTTGCAAAGGATGCAGGTTGTGATGCCGTGAAATTTCAAAAAAGAAGTATTGATCGTGTTTACACGAAGGAATTACTGGACTCACCTCGAGAAAGTCCGTGGGGAACAACTCAGCGGCAACAGAAGGAAGGTCTGGAATTTAATTATGAACAGTACAAGGAAATCGATTCCTACTGTAGTGAGCTTGGAATTGAATGGTTTGCCTCGGCATGGGATATTGAAAGCAAGAAATTTCTGAGGCAATTTAACTTGAAATATAATAAAGTCGCATCTGCAATGCTTGTTTACGAAGAACTGCTTAAAGAAATCGCTTCTGAAAAAAAATATACTTTCATTTCGACTGGAGGCAGCTTGATCGAGGACATTGAGAAGGCTGTAGACATATTCAGAAAGGCTGATTGCCCCTTTGAACTGATGTACTGCAAGGGTGTTTATCCTATGCGTGACGAAGACGCAAATCTCCGGTGCATAGAAACACTGAGAAAACATTTTAATTGTAAAGTTGGATATAGCGGCCACGAGGTCGGTCTGGCGATTTCATATGCTGCTGCGGCATTGGGAGCTACATCCCTGGAACGCCACATAACGCTCAGTCGCGCGATGTATGGTTCAGATCAGGCAGCTTCTATAGAGCCAGCAGGATTACGAATGCTGGTCGGCTCTGTCAGGAAGATTGAAAATGCTTTGGGAAATGGGGTTATCAAGATCCTCGACAGTGAAGAGTCTGTCATGAAAAAGTTGAGAGCGCATATTCCGGAAGTCCATTAATATGAAAGAACATAAGACAAACATTCGATGCTATCTTTGCGGAAATGATGAGAAATTCCACAAGGAAGGCGTTGTGCGCGATAATAGTGAAATTGAAGTTCTCAAATGCGATGTCTGCGGGCTTATATTTCTGGAATCAGCGTCTCATATCAATGAAGGTTTTTATGAAAACTCAGGGATGCATACCGGAGAGGTTTCTCTGGATCGCTGGATTCGAGAAACCGCCTGGGATGATGATCGGCGTTTTTCGTATTTACAGAGAAGTATGGAGAATAAAAGTGTTCTTGATGTGGGATGTGGAAACGGAGGTTTTCTCACGCGGGCGCGTTCGGTTGCCGGGCGCTGCGACGGTGTTGAACCGGAGTCACAGCTTCAGGATCATTTCAGGCGGGAAGGGTTGCGGGTTTATTCTATCATTGATGAAGTAAGTGATCGATATGATATCATTACCCTGTTTCATGTGCTTGAGCACATGTCCGACCCTCGATCATCTTTAATTTCGTTAGGAGAAAAACTGCATCCCCACGGAGAACTGATCATTGAAGTTCCCAATGCCAATGATGCACTTCTTTCTTTATATCAGAGTTCTGATTTCAAGAAATTTGCCTACTGGTCATGTCATTTGTTTGTTTTCAATGAAGATACTCTCGCAACGCTCATCAGACAAGCTGGCTATAAAGTGAATTATATAAAACAAATTCAGCGGTATCCGTTGTCGAATCATTTGCATTGGCTTTCTCGCGGGAAGCCGGGTGGACATAAGGAATGGGCCTTTCTTGATTCTGCTGAGTTGCATGCCGCCTATGAAAAACAGCTTGCCGCTCTCGGCTTGTGCGATACCCTGTTGAGCAGTATTCAACGTGCTAATTAACTACATGGAGGTCATGCGCGTTGATATTTTGATCAACAAGTAACCGTTCTAAGTTAATAGATTGAAAAAGCATAATACGAATGACATATTTGAAGGAAATTTATAATTGTTATGAAGAATCATGAGGCCTTAGTTCAAGCAACATACAATGAACGCTGGAGTGATTGGATAGATGTTTACGATGAGTTGGTTAATAAACTGAATGATCCGGGATATGTTGTTCGCGACCAGACTGTTATTAATCAAATTCATCGTGCGGTTATTATGCATAAGTATATACAAATGCATTTTGAACGTGGCGCTAGAATTCTTGATGTGGCTTGTGGAACCGGTTTTAATACTTGCTATCTAAATAAACAAGGATACAGTGCAATTGGATTTGATTTCAGCCCCACCGCTATCGAACGGGGCAAGAAACTTGAAAATAAATTAGGACTTCCGCAGAGCGCTTTCCTTCAAGGAGAGCATACCATCCTTAATAATATGCAAGATAATAGTTTTGATGTTGTAATAGCAATGGGGTTCCTTCGATATGTAAGTGCTGAGGTTCGCGATTATGTTTACAGGAGTGTTCGACGGATTCTTAAGCAAGGTGGCTGCTTTATTCTCACAAATACTAATATCCTTTTTCATTTATTTGCACTTAATGACTTTACTCTACGATTTTGGACTGAAGCTATTCAGAGTTTTAGTAATTCTGAATCTCTTCTTGGTGGCGTTTCAATCCATGAAGCCTTATCTCAGCAGATCATTCTGCCCAAAAGAGAATATGCAGCGCATAGTGTTAGCAAGCGAACCGTAACACACGAAGAGAATCCTTTGACTTATAGCGAAGTCACTGGAAAGTATGGTTTTAGTATCGAAGAAACATATTATCCAGATGCCCATTTGTTACCTCCATTTTTAGAAAAAGTGGTTGATCAGGTTTCACTAGACCGCCTCAAAGCAAACATTTGTCTCGAAAGATCAAGAGATTGGCGTTCTATGTTTATGTGTTATGAATTTTTGTCTGTGTTAAAGAAGTTATAAACAGAGGATCATTGGGAATTATTAAGTGTAGACCAATGAATAAACATAATTTCGAACATACAGCATTTATTCCGGCCAGGAAGGGAAGCAAGGGGCTCCCCCTTAAAAACCGCTTGTTGTTTGATGTAACGGCTGATTTTCTTGAGCATGAGGGTTGGTTTCATGAGATTATTGTTTCCACTGATGATGAGTACATTGTAGACAAGGCCAGTAAGCGCGGGTTTCGAGTTCATCACCGGAGCCCTGAACTTTCTGGCGATGCAGTCTCTATTAAAGCGGTCATTGTGGCCGCGCTAAGGGAATTGAATATTCCACCTGATGCAGTGATGTGGTTGTTTTATCTCACGATAGTTTACAAAGACCCGGATGATTTTGTTACCGTCCGGAAAATGATTGAGAATTCACATTTCAGAACCGTCTGTAGTTTTGTGCCCGCCATTACGCATCCATTTAACTGCTGGCGGTATGATGATCGACATGCCTCAATCAGCCAGTATATTCCCAACAATATCTACCGGAGACAGGATCTGCCGGATGCCTGGATGCACCATCACTATGTGTGCTGTTTTGAAGCATCTGTCATTGAATCCCTGAATGATGAACTCATCGGAGAAAAGACGGTTCCTTTCTTTGTGCATAAAGAAAAGGCCGACATGATTATAGAAATTGATACGCCATCAGAATTGGAGCGATGGCAGGCTATCATTAAGGCGAGGTAAGGTATGGAGATTAAAAAGCCGATCATTGATAGGTCAAATCAAATCTACGCGCGGGCAAAAGAGATTATTCCTGCCGGAACACAGACTTTCAGTAAAGGGGTTACCCAGTTCGTTGATGGATTTGCCCCAAAATATCTGCAGAGAGGCAAAGGGGCTTATGTTTGGGATGTTGACGGCAATAAGTATCTTGATTATGTCATGGCCTGTCATCCGCTTATACTTGGCTATGCAGATCCCGACGTTAACAGTGCCGTAATCGAGCAGCTTGAGCTGGGATCTACCTTCAGCCTCATGAATGAGCTTGAAGTCGATGTCACGGAACTACTTATTGAAGCGATTCCCTGCGCCGAGGCTGCTCGTTTTGGGAAGAATGGTGCTGATGCAACGACGGTCGGTGTGCGGATGGCACGTGCGATTACGGGCAGGGATCACATTGTCTATTGCGGCTATCACGGATGGCATGATTGGTATATTGCGAATACGGATTTGAACAGCGGCATTCCGGAATTCAATCAGCGGCTGGCCCACGCATTCGCCTACAATGATCTTGATAGTCTACAGCAGGTGTTTGAGAAATATCCGGCCGAGATTGCTATTGTCATTATGGAGCCATTGACCATTCTTGAGCCGAAGGATAACTTCCTTCATGAAGTAAAAAGAATGACGCATCATTATGGTGCGTTGTTGATGTTTGATGAGGTAATTACGGGATTCCGTTTTGCTTATGGCGGTGCTCAGGAACTGACGGGAGTTATTCCTGACCTCACATCTCTGGCAAAGGGGATATCCAATGGCATTCCGCTGTCTGCAATTGTAGGCAAGCGAGAGTATATGTTCGTGCTGGAAAAAACATTTTTTTCTTTCACCTACGGTGGAGATTGTATAGGACTGGCGGCTGCCAAGGCCTGCCTGCCCAAGCTAAAACGGGAGAAAGTTTCGGAACACCTGTGGCATGTTGGGACGATTCTTAAAGATGGATTTAATAATCTCTCTGCGATGTATGGTCTGAGCGAATATATACAATGCATAGGGTATCCATGCAGGACGATTGTTTCGTTTGATGGGCGTGATGCATATGATCCGCTCGACATGAAGTCATTTTTTCAGCAGGAACTTATTAGGCGTGGTATCTTGTGGGCGGCATATCATGCATTATCTTATTCGCACACGGAAAACGATATCAATTACAGCCTGACCTGCTATGAAGATGTGCTTAAACTATTCAGGAATGTAATCGATAAGAATCTTGAACTCCGTGGACTGATTGAAGGAATTCCTGTGCGCCCAGTTTTCAGAAAGGTTGCTGATTTCAACTCATATTCACTGAAACAAAAGGTCTGACTCAATGCAATCACGCTTGGGAATTATGCAGGGGAGATTATCAACCCCGATCAACAACCAGATTCAGGCATTTCCACAAACTTGTTGGCAGGAGGAGTTTGAGCTTTGTCAGGCGTTGGGACTTCAATGCATGGAATGGATTTATGAATACAACGGGCATGAAAGTAATCCGCTCATGTCCAGCGCAGGAATCGATGAGATGATGAAGCTGAAAAATATCTATGGTATTGATGTAGGTTCGGTTGTAGCCGATTACTTTATGGTTCAAAGGCTTTTTGGTGATGATCAAGAGATGATCAAAAACGCGATCGATACCCTCTATGCCCTCATCGATCAATGCGCAAAAAGCAGTATCCCGATTATTGAATTACCCTTTGTTGATGAATCTGCATTATGTACTCCTGAAGACATCAAACAATTACGAGAAACACTGCATGAAGCAATCAACTATGCCGGTGATAAGAATGTGTTGATCACACTGGAAACATCTCTTCCTCCGCAACGGTTCTATGAACTGATAGAATCTTTTTGTTCGCCATACGTGAAGGTTAACTATGATATGGGCAATAGCGCCTCTCTTGGTTATGACCCTGTTGAAGAAATAACGTTGATGGGCAAATATATTGCAAACGTTCACATTAAAGACCGGCTTTTGGGCGGGGGAACCGTACCTCTCGGATGTGGCAATACAGATTTCAAGATCGTCTTCGCCGAGTTGAAACGTATTGGCTACAGTGGTGATTTCATACTTCAGGCGGCCCGAAGAGACCTCTTCCATCATATAGATCATGTGCATTATGAAGATACAATACGCGGATACATTGCTTTTGTTAAACCGTATATTGAGGTATTTTCATGAAAGTGCTTTTTGTGGGTCTGGGTGGTGTGGGACAGAGGCATCTGAGAAACATCCATGTTCTTTGTCCGGAGGCGCAATTCGGGGCCTTTCGTATCAAGGGGAGGACTTTTGAGATCAGCAATGATCTCAAACCAGACTATAGCGTTGATATCATAAAAAAATACGATGTTACTGTTTTTTCATCAATGAATTCCGCACTATCGTTCAGACCGGACGTTGCAATCATAGCAAATCCGACCAGCCTGCATGTGGAAACGACAATTAGCATAATTAAGAGCGGGATCCCTGTTTTTCTCGAGAAACCAATTTCAGACAACAGAGATGGTCTTGAGGAACTCTTGAGAGAAGTCAGAAGCAAAAAGGCATCCGTGATGGTCGGGTACATGCTGCGCTTTCATCCGTGCACCAGGAAAGTGAAGGAGCTGATAGATCAGAGTAGAATCGGCCGGATCTATTCTGTTATGGCTACAATTAATTCCTACATGCCGGAATGGCATCGGTATGAAGAATATAATTCGTTTTATGCCGGACGAAGAGATCTTGGCGGCGGGGTCATTCTGACCGAGATACACGAAATTGACATCCTTTGCTGGCTTTTTGGTCGGCCCTCGCGACTGTGGTGTCTCGGAGGGACATACAGCAGCCTCCCTCTGGACGTTGAGGATTCGATCAGTGTAATGATGGAGCAAAAAGCACAGGGTTATTCTTTCCCTGTACAAATGACGATCTCCTTTGTCCAGCGATATCCCATGCGCAAAGTGACCATACTTGGCGAGAGTGGCGTAATAGAGTGGGATATGCTCAAATCAGAAGTGACACTTAATGACCGCACGAACGGTGCTATTGAAGTATTTAGAAAACCTGACTATGACAGGAACCACCTTTTTTTGCTTGAAATGAAGCATTTTCTTGAATGTACTGAAACGGGCAAAGAGTCAGATACAACCCTTGAAAAAGTAATTGACGGTCATTATACCGCTCTTCTGATGAAAGAGAATCTGAATAAGGATATTATTATCTCATGATAAGTGAGCTCGGTTGCAGATCTGCAATCATCTCTTGTCGCGTTGTATTTGAGGAAACATAGTTAATCATGGGACGAACACAAACGACTTTGAACAGTTTTAGACTGGACGGCAAGACAGCTATCGTCACGGGCGGTGCCGGCCTCCTTGGTATTAAGCACGCTGAAGTCCTGGCAGAAGCGGGTTGTAACACGATTTTGTGGGATATTCATTGGGAGAAGGGGCTAGTTGCAGCTCAAGAGATCGAAACCGAATTCGGCAGTCGATGCAGGGCTATGAATGTTGACATTACATCAAAGGAATCAATTAAGCGCGGACTGGAGACGGTTATTGCCGATTGTGGAGGCGTCGATATCCTGATCAACAATGCTGCAAATAATCCGAAAATGGATTCGACATCCGATATTGCATGGAGCCGTTTTGAACATTTCAGCCTTGATATGTGGCATGAAGATATCGCAGTCGGCCTTACAGGAACCATGTTGTGCTGTCAGGAAGTCGGCATGCATATGGTGCAGAGGGGTGGCGGGGTTATCCTAAATGTTGCTTCGGATCTTGGGATCATTGCCCCCGACCAGCGTATTTACCGAAAGGAAGGAATAACGGACGATAAACAACCAGTCAAACCTGTTAGTTATTCAGTAGTCAAACATGGACTGATTGGTCTCACGAAGTATCTTGCTACTTATTGGGCAGAAAGCGGGATTCGTGTCAATGCACTCTCACCTGCAGGCGTGCAGACAAATCAGTCTGATGACTTTGTCGGCCGGCTTAGCGCTCTTATCCCGATGGGAAGAATGGCAAAACCGCATGAGTATAAAGCTGCTGTTCTATTTTTGGTCTCCGATGCGTCCTCGTATATGACAGGCGCCAATGTTGTTATAGATGGCGGCAGAACATGCTGGTGAAAAAAAGCATTATTTTCATTGTAATTTATCCTTTTAATGACGACTATGCGCTTAAATATGGATTTGATATAATTAGAAGTAGAGGATTTGAAATTATTATCCTCAATCTATTTAACGTATTATTCCCCAAGGAGATTACTGACAAGCTAAACTTATATCAGCAATTAGATTTTGTTAACGGCATTGAACAGGTCATGGTAAAGGATGAAAAAGATTTCGTAAGCCGAATCAAAGCTGTCTCGGGCTGGAAAATTTCAGTGTTGGTAGTTTTTCCATACATAAAAGTATTGCGTCTCTTGAAAAAATCGCATCTTAATTATATCTTGCTTTTTTGTAATTCTTATCCTCCGTATCCAGGCACTCTGAAGGCGTTTGCAGAGAGGTTGAGTAATGCGTGCAAGCGCTTTTTTTCAGCACCTGTTAAAATGGTCACCACAGCTATATTATCCAGATTGCCTTATGCTTGGGCACATGTCGATTACCCGAAATATGTGGTGTTAGGGTCAGATGTATGCCCCACCTGCACTATCCCAGCAGGAAAAAGCAAGGTAATAAAAGCGCATTCTTTTGATTACGACCGTGTTTTACGAAATGCATCTGTGTCAAAACCATCATATGTTCCGAATGAGGATTACTATGTCCATTTGGAATGTCCCCCGTGGGATACGCATGACTATACACTTCTCAATCAAAAGGCTGTTTTGAAGAAGGAAGAATATGCTGCAATTATCAATACTTTTCACGACTGGCTTGAGAAAAGTACAGGCAAAAAAGTGATAATTGCTGCGCATCCTAAGCATACGCAAGAAGAAAATGTGTATGGCGGACGTCCCTTTGTTGTTGGTGCAGAACAGTTAGTGAAATACAGTAGTGGCGTTTTCTGTCACTACTCGGGGGCTATGAAATTTGCCGTTATTTATCGCAAGCCGATTTGCGTTACTTCAAGCAGGCATCTGGCCTGCGACCGGTATTTTCAGACGAATCTTCATGCCAGCGCCAGTGGGATTGGAGCCGAGATCAATTTCATTGATACAGAAGATGACTATCGTGCATTGGGTAACAAAGGTTTTTTCTTTTATGACGAACACGCTTATGCCGAATATGAACGTAAATACATTACTTCCAGCAGATTTCAGAATCGTCTGTTATGGGAAATTGTGTTGGACGAAATGCTGCGCGAGGAAGGAATAAGTGTATAACACTTTAAAGGCAGTTTTTATCACGCTTCCCCAGAGGGGCAACCCTTCTTTTTTCCCCCCGCTTGGTCCTCTGGCCGTGATGAATGCCCTGAAAAAGCACGGCTACGAGAATATTCACTTTTATAATATTGATGTTCTGAGACCTTCTCGCGAGGAAGCCATAGAGCATATCGTATCACTGCGTCCAGATGTTGTTGCTATAAGCGCTCCCGTATCAACTGCTTATGATAACTGTCGTTTTTTTTCAAAAGAGTTAAAAAAAGTACTGCCAAACATAAAGATCATTCTCGGCGGAAATATGACGGCAAGCGCCGAAATCATCTTTAGAGGAACCGATGTAGATTATTGCATTATTGGCGAGGGCGAAAAGGTGATAGGCGAATTGTTTGATTGCATGCAATCAAACAATGACCCTGCCGATTTAAGTAAAATAAAGGGCTTGGCATATATGCTGGATGGTCGATTTGCCTGCACGGGATATACAGATCAGATACCGCAGCATCAAATATTTGATGTCGATTGGGACATGCTAGATGAACTGTCTGTTAAGCATTATTTCACGCCTTTAAACGAATTGGATCCTTTGTCGGTTCGCTACAAATATTTCTTCTACGATGATATTTATGCACTGCAATCAAAAGGAACTGAATATGCTAAAAAAACAATAGCTATTATGTCATGTTCAAAGGGCTGTATCGGCAGATGTACTTATTGTCATCGTTTTACCAAAGGCATACGGGTTGTTCCTGTTGATATTGTGATGATGAGAATTAAAGAGCTTATTCATCGTTTTAATATCGGAGCCATTGAATTCTCGGATGAGTGTTTCGGTGTCAACAAACAATGGCTTGCCGATTTCTGTAAGGCCATTGGCGGCTTAGATATTGTGTGGCGGGTTGGCGGTATGCGTGTCGATGCGGTGACCCCCGAAATAATAAAAATGATGAAAAACGCCGGCTGTCGGACGATTGTCTATGGAGTTGAAAGCGGTAGCGAACGAATTCTCAAAATAATGGAAAAAAAGGTTAGCATCCAGCAAAATATTAATGCCATACAGTGGACTGTAGAGGCCGGGTTATATACCATCCCTCAGCTTGTTATCGGAATGCCCGGTGAAACAACTGAAACAATTAAAGAAACAGCCAATTTTACCGCTAATGCCATAACTATCAGCAACCGCCAGAATCCGGGAGAAGTCGGCATGACGTTTGCTCAGGCATTGCCGGGAACGCCGCTATACGAGTATGCGAGAAGCGTTGGCATTATAGGTGCCACACCGGAGGCGGAGGAGGAGTATCTCATTCGGATATCAGATAAGGACGCCGCTGATAGGCATTCGACCTTGAATTTTACTAAATATCCTCGACTGATAATGCTCTCCTGGCCGCTGCTTATTCATATTATTGTATCTTACAGGTATGTATCCATTTTCGGGAAAATACATTTCCATAAAATACTATCAGCGGGACATGAATCTGGTTATGGCTCACTTGCCTATGCTTTACGTTCTGGTCGTTACCGCAGTTTCCTTTCTGCACATCCGGGTGTTCTTTATCGTTTGCGGTGGTTCGTTTGGATCGTGCCGTTTTTGAATACATTGAAACTGGATGGATTTACAAAAACCTGGCGTCTTTTGCTAGAATTAATTGGGTGGCATATCCAATGCGTTACCGGCAAGAATCATTCTTTTCCTTTTTTGTACAAATCTCTTCGCAAGATCCTTGCAGATGATATGGATAACGCATATTCCGGATCAAAAGAAATGGAAATACTGCGCAGAGGTCGATAGCTTTATGTTGTCTTTGCGTAACTACAAATTTTCATGGAAAAAACTAATCTCGAAGTTAAAAGATAGGAAGGTTTTGTGAAGCTTTTTGCTATACAAAAGATACGCCGTATTTTAAACAGAAAGGAAAAATTAAATTTTTTCATCATCATCTGTTTGTCAGTATTTCTCTCAGTGTCGGAAATCTTCAGTATCGGGATACTCGTTCCTATAATCAATTTATTTCTTAATCCCGAGCTTATTACTGCTTCTGAGAAACTGCGCGCCTTGTATGTATGGAGCGGCGCTGCGGCCCCCGTAGGCTTTTTGACGCGACTAGTGATTGTTGCTATCTTATTGTTTTTAGCGAAATCTGTTTGTGGGATTTTAGTGCTCTACTGGCAGCAAAGGTATATGGCAGGGGTCAGACGCAGATTATCAGGTGATATTCTGGAGGCGTACCTGCATCGCCCATACGAATTTCATCTTCTTAGCAATTCGTCGACTCTTTTTAAGAATGTTAACGTAGAAGTTACACAATTTGTTTCTTATTTTCTAAATCCCGTGATTGCGATTCTATCGGAAGGTATTATCCTGTGTGGAGTAGTGTTTGTGGCCGTTTATTTGTATCCGTGGGCAACGTTAATAGCGGCGACAGGGGTTGGTGTTGTTGCGATCGGATTGAATCAATTATTTAAACGCCGAATGGCGCGTTATGCCGAGGAACGAAGCATTTTCTCAGAACAATATTATAAAGCAGCCATGGAATCATTCCAGGCAGTCAAGGAGATAAAGATATTTAATGTACAGGACTATTTTGTAAGAAAATTTTTACGTTCATTTAGTCAATATCTTAATGGTTTTGTAAAATCAACTATTGTCAGTAGTTTGCCGCGGTACTACTTGGAAACACTTTTTTTCTCGGCTATTTTAGGCATGATCTTGATAAGCGTACATACTAATATGAACTACAAGGAAACTATTCCCATGATTGCTATTTTGGGAGTAGTAGCAATACGATTAATGCCCTCCATCAGTAAAATTGTACAAAACGCCAATTCAATGCAATATTCATTCAATTCGCTGGATATGGTATTTGACATTATAGGTGAAGCGGCGAAAACCCCGTATCAAGATATAGCGACGCCGATTACAACAATTTGTCATGATACTTTGCCGATACGATTCGAGGAAGTGTCATTTGGATATGCGTCGGGAAAACAAGATATTGTAAAGGACTTAAGCCTTACGGTAGCACCACATGCCATTACGGCATTTGCGGGGGAAACGGGTACCGGTAAAAGCACATTGATAGACATTATCATGGGGCTTCTTTTGCCGCAAAAGGGGGGGATGTATTATGGTACTGTGAAGATCGATGCGGAGAACGTTGAAATCTATCGCACCAAGATCGGTTATGTGCCTCAGACCATCATTCTCATTGACGAAACAATCGCCGCAAATATTGCCTTTGGCGTTCCCTTGTCCAGTCGGAAAGATGAGAAACTTCTCCGTGCAGTCGAGTTGTCACAACTTGCTAGTTTTATAGATGAATTGCCTGACGGTTTGCAGACAGTGGTTGGGGAACGCGGTGTGCGTCTTTCGGGGGGACAAAGACAGCGAATTGGCATTGCCCGTGCGCTTTACCGTGATCCGGAAATTCTGGTATTTGACGAAGCGACATCCGCTCTTGATATGCATACAGAAGAACAGGTATATCAGGCAATAAAAGGATTAAAAAAAACGATTGTTATGGTAACCCATCGGCCGACTGCACTTGCTTTCGCCGATATGATCTATGTACTGCACGAAGGAGCGATACATGAGCAAGGGACATACGCCGAGTTATGCGAAAAATCTCAATACTTCAAAAATATTTCAAATACAGGCCATGATTGATGTGCTATTCACCGGTAATTAAATATAGATTCCAACCATCCATTTCCTGTAAATACAGGCATTGTGCTGCTTTATTGACATGTTTAATTGCCAGAGCAATAAGTGGCTCAAGATAAAAAAACAGGAGAAAGCGAAAAGCGCTTGAAAAAGTTGTATGAAAAAACGCTCATTTTTTCAATTATTATCGAAAGGCATTAAGAGATGACAATAAAGGAAAAGCTTCGTATTGGAGAGCTTACTATTGGTTCCTGGATTACCCTGGCCCATCCGGCGATTGCAGAAATCATGGCAAGGGCTGGTTTTGATTGGCTAACGGTTGATCTTGAACACAGCGTCATAACAATTCGTGAAGCAGAGGAATTAATCCGGGTGATTGATCTTTGTGGCGTTGTACCTTTGGTCCGTCTTTCTGCCAATGATCCCGTCCAGATCAAACGTGTCATGGATGCGGGTGCCCATGGTGTTATTGTGCCGATGGTGAATTCCGTAGAAGATGCGAGAAAGGCAGTTGAATCTGTGCGCTACCCTCCTGACGGGAGGCGCGGTGTAGGGTTGGCCCGCGCCCAGGGTTATGGGAGTAGTTTTGAGAAGTATAAAGAATGGCTAAATCAAGAATCAATTGTAATCGTTCAGGTTGAGCATATAAAGGCAGTGGAAAATTTAGATGCTATCTTATCTGTAGAGGGTGTGGATGGCTTTATAGTAGGTCCCTATGATTTATCCGGGTCACTTGGAATACCGGGACAGTTTGATAATGAATTGATGATCGAGGCGATGAGCAAGATTCGGACCTTCATGAAAAGCTCTTCAAAAATTCCAGGTTTTCATGTGGTTGAGCCTGATGTTGATCAATTACAGCAGCGTGTGCAAGAGGGTTATCGGTTTTTAGCCTATAGTGTGGATATCCGCATGTTAGATACATGCTGCTGCTCAGCAATAAAGAAGATTAAGGTCCAAAGCGGAATAGGCATTCGACGATCTCTTTCAAAACGATAGATGAACTATAAGGGAGGCATAATGATGAATGGCAATGGGAGCAAACGGCAGGTTCAGAAGAATCCAAAAGATTTTCGGGTCCTTTTCGTCTATCCAAACATGCAGATGAGCTCTCTTGCCCCGATTAGCATTGCCACCCTCTCCGGATTGTTGAGGGAAAATGGTTTTGATGTCGATCTCTTTGATACAACTTTATATATCACGCCGTATTCAACCGATACAAATAAAGAGAAAGTCTATCTTTCTAAAGTTCGACCTTTCGACTGGGAGGAACGCGGCATAGTCCCAAAAACAGGAGATGTGCTGGTGGATTTTGGACGCAAGGTAGGTGAGTACAATCCGGATCTGATTGCGTTTACGGTCTTCGAGAATTCGTGGATGATGACAGATGCACTCCTTCGTTCGTTGAGGCTTCCTGTTCTTACAATTGTCGGGGGGGTGTTTGCAACCTTTGCGCCAGATGTCGTTTTGGAGCATCCAAAAGTGGATTACGTGTGCCGCGGAGAGGGAGAATGGTCGCTTCTCGCCTTATGTAAGGCTCTCTGTGCTGGAAAATCGACGGACAATATTCTGAATATATGGGCAAAGGTTGATGGGACGATTGTTCGAAATGCTATTGGTAAGGTTCAAAAGCTTGATGACTTGCCATTGCCGGATTGGTCCATCTTCGAAAAGCAGAGCTTCTATCGGCCTATGCAGGGACATGTGTGGCGTACTATCGGAGTTGAGACTCAGCGTGGATGTCCATTTGGATGCACATACTGTAACTCTCCAGCAAATGCAGAACTCTATAAAAGTGAGCAGGCAGGAAAATATTACCGCAAGAAATCAATCAAACGCGTTGCTGCGGAGTTGGAGAATGCGAGAAAAAGCGTGAATCCGGAACTGATCTATTTTGTCACTGACAATTTTTTGGCGATGACAGATTCTGAATTCGATGAATTCGCAGAAATGTACCAAGACTATCGTATCCCTTTCTGGATGAACACGCGCGCAGAAACAGTGGATATACGACGGGCTAAAGGACTGGACCTCATGAATTGTCTGCGCATGAATATTGGGATCGAACACGGAAATGAGAAATTCCGTGCTGAAGTTCTGGAGCGCCACGTTCCGACGGCTTCATACCTGAAGGCCTTTCGGGCGTGTTCGGGACGGAAGTTTGTGTGTGTTGCAAACTCGATAATCGGTTTTCCGGATGAAACTCGGGATTTGGCCTTTGATACCATTGAACTTAATCGTGCATTGCCTGAGGACATAGAGGCTACGGGTGCGTTTATCTTCACGCCATATCACGGCACAAAATTGAGGGAACGAGCAGTTCGGAAGGGATACCTACAGCCCAGCACCATTTGTTCGGCGACGGTGACGAATTCCAGCATACTCAATATGCCATTGTTTACGCCGGAGGTGATCAAGGGGCTTTGTCGGGTCTTTAGTTTCTATACCAAGATGCCGCAGAGTCGCTGGCCTGAAATTGCTCACGCGGAGTTGTTCGACGATGTGGGAGAAATGGTGTTCCAAAAACTCTCACATGAATATAAAGAGGAGTATGTAGCCACAAGCAAAATGCCTGTGATTCCAAAGACTGACTAACAGATTCGAAAGTGGTGGTGACTATGGAAGAGAAACTCTCATGACGGTCCTGTCATAAAGGATGATGAAAATTGACAGATGTGCTTACTCTTTGGCGGGCGGGTGCTTATCATATCACTGAATACATTTTCAAGGAGGGAGGAGAAAATTTTCCGGCGCAAAAATTCCGGGATGATTTTAAATTTTTATGCGGCCGTAATTTTTAATATGGGTGAAGGATCTATTTTACACTCCTCTTTTGAGAAGATGGATAAGTCGTAGGAGATAATCATGAATATAGTTGCGATTATACCAGCCCGTATGGCTTCAAGCCGTTTTCCCAACAAACCTATGGTTGCGATTTTGGGTATACCCATGATCGGACATGTTTACTACCGAAGCAAGATGTGTACATGCCTTGCCGATGTTTGGGTGGCGACCTGCGATCGTGAGATTGCCATTTACATTGAATCCATTGGCGGCAAAGCTGTCATGACTGCGGGCACCCACCAGCGGGCCTCTGACCGGGCCGCAGAAGCCCTTCTTGAAATTGAGAAACTAACGGGTAATTCTATAGACTATGTAGCTATGATACAGGGCGACGAACCGATGCTGGCGCCACAGATGATCGATGAACTTGTTGCTCCGACACAGAATGATCCCAGGCTGCAGATTACCAACTTGATTACGAAGATTGATTCTCCGGAAGAATTCGAAAACGCGAACGCGGTCAAAGTAGTCCTTGACCAGCAAGGTTTCGCGCTTTATTTTTCGCGGGAACCCATCCCATCGAGAAAGAAATATTCGGGCGATGTTCCAATGTGGAAACAATTGGGGCTCATCCTTTTTAGCCGCAAGGCCCTGCTGGACTATACAAAAATGACCCCAACCCCTCTTGAAATCATCGAATCAGTCGATATGAATCGCTTCCTTGAGCACGGCATAAAGATCAAGATGGTACCAACCGACCATCGGATTTTCGGGATCGATGTTCCGGAGGATCTGCGATCCGTTGAGCCTCTGCTCAGGAAGGACCCGCTAACGGAGAAATACCTGCATCCAAAGAGAACGATATGAAAGAAGAAGATATTCGAAAACGGGACGTTCTGAATCGTTATCTTGAACTTGTTCGCGAGGATGCGGCGAGGCTTTTCAGGGATCGATCAGCATTTCAAAAGATCGACTGTCCCGCCTGTGGTAGTCAGGAGCTATTGAATCAATTTTCAAAAATCGGTTTCAATTATGTGCAGTGCAAGGAATGCGAAACTTTGTTCGTCAATCCCCGGCCAGCCTATAAGGATCTGATGAACATATATGTTGATTCGCCATCGACCCGGTTCTGGGTGGCGGATTTTTTCCTCCCTATGGCAGATGTGCGGCGGGAGAAGATTTTCAGCCCCCGGGCGGAATTCATTGCCGAACGTTTTCCGGATATGAGATCGGGCAGGATGGCTGATATTGGCGCTGGGTTCGGTCTCTTCCTGGAAGAAATGAAATTACGATGGCCCGCATCAGATATTGTGGCTATCGAGCCTTCTATAGACATGGCAAAAATATGTCGGGAAAAAGGGTTGACGGTTCTGGAAACTACACTTGAGGATGTCGATCCCGATGAACGATTCGATCTTATGACGGCCTTTGAACTCTTTGAACATCTCCATGACCCACTTCCCTTCGTTGAAAAGGTGTACAATCTTTTAAACCCCGGCGGCTACCTGTTCCTCACGACGCTAAATGGCCTTGGATTCGATGTTCAGATCCTGTGGGAGCGGGCGAAAAGTGTCTTTCCCCCGCATCACCTTAATTTCTTCAATCCACGTTCGATGGAAACACTACTAGTGCGGAAGGAATTCGAAATTGTTGAGATTGCTACACCCGGACAGCTTGACTGGGACATCATAGAAGGGGCCTACCAGCATGACGGGCTGGATCCGGGACGTTTCTTTAAGACCGTTTCTCGATACGGCACTGCTGAGGCGAAGCGGGATTTACAGCAATGGATTCGGGCAAATAATTTCAGTTCCCACATGCGGGTCATCGCAAAGAAAAGATAATATGGATATTCAAAAACTGAGGGTCGGCATAGCGGGTTACGGTGTCGTCGGGAAGAGAAGACGGCAGTTTATCGATCTCAACTCCAATATGGTCACCGTAGCTGTGAGTGACAGCAACTTCGATCAGGAAGGAACAGCGACGGACGGAGTGAAATTCTACCCAACCTATCACGGGCTTTCCAACGAAAAGCTTGATGTCCTCTTTGTCAGCCTTCCCAACTATCTTGCTGCTGAGGCAACTATCGCAGGGCTCGAAAGAGGTCTTCATGTATTCTGTGAGAAGCCGCCGGGAAGGACTGTTCAGGATATCCGGGATGTCATCGCTACTGAAAAAAAGCAACCCCATCTTAAATTGAAGTATGGATTCAATCATCGGTACCATGAATCTGTAAAAGAAGCGAAAAAGGTCATCGAATCAGGCCAATATGGTGAAATTATCAATCTGAGGGGAATTTATGGCAAAAGCAGCATCATCCCCTTCGACAAGGGCTGGCGCGCAGAACGGCAATATGCCGGGGGTGGAATACTTCTTGATCAGGGAATCCACATGCTTGACATGATCTGCTATTTCGCTGGTGACTTTGAAGAGGTAAAGAGTTTCGTTTCCAATAATTATTGGCATCACGACGTGGAGGATAACGCTTACGCCATCATGAGGAATCGCGAGGGCTGTGTCGCTATGCTGCACTCAACGGCCACCCAGTGGCAGCACAAGTTCAGACTCGAGATCACCTTGCGCGATGCTCTGATGGAGCTGTCGGGCATTCTCTCCGGCACAAAGAGCTATGGGGATGAACGGCTGACGATTATACCCAAAAAGGACGGTTCGGCGGTTGGTTCCTTCTTGGAGGTAACTAATTCGTATCTCGATGATAACTCCTGGCAATGCGAAATTAATGAATTTGCCGACATCATTATAAACAATAAAGTTGTTGAAAATGGAAACAGCGCTGACGCCCTTAAAGTGATGGAACTGGTCTATAGAATCTATTGTGCTGATAGCAGGTGGCAAGAAGTTTTCAATATTCAGTGTCCGTAAAAAGGAGTATGGAAAACGACATGAACAATATTGACAGGTTGTGTAATAATTCGCAAAGTGCGGGTGCGTTTGCTCATGGTTACTTCAATTATCTGAAGCAGGCGTTGGATTCCATTACGCCAGCGTCAATTGACAAGCTTGTGAAAGAGTTTGAGAACGCGCGGGAAACCGGCAATACGATATTTGTTGCCGGAAATGGCGGTTCTGCCACCACGGCAACAAGCATGGCAAATGACATCGGTTTCGATGTCATCAAAAAAGCCGGTACAGACAAACCGTTCAGGGTATTAGCGTTGACCGATAACACATCAGTGATCACGGCAATTGCAAATGATGTAGGGTATGAAAATATTTTCCTGAATCAACTGAAGATTCACTATCGCCAGGGTGACAAGTTATTGGTCATATCCGCAAGCGGCAATTCTCCAAATGTGGTTGTTGCGGCCGAATGGGTAAGGCAGCAAGGAGGGCGTGTTATAAGTTTTGTCGGGTTCACGGGAGGCAAATTGAAAGAAATTTCCGATATTGTTGTTCACGTCAGATCTGAAACAGGGGAATATGGACCGGTAGAGGACGCCCATCTCATACTAAACCATATTCTTGCCCACTGGTTTCAGTGTAGGTTGAGATAATGCTGAATATTGAAGAGGATCTATGGCAGCCAAGATTCTCATAGGACCGTCATCGTTTGCCGCAACCGACAAAACCCCCATGAACCGACTGATAGCAGCGGGGTACGAGGTTGTAGACAACCCCTATAAGCGAAAACTGACAAAAGAGGAACTTTTGAATCTTTTGAAGGATGATGTCGTGGGCCTTATTGCCGGGCTGGAAACCATAGACCGGGAGGTTTTGGAGAAATCCCATATTCAGGTGGTTTCCCGTGTTGGTGCAGGTGTTTCCAATGTAGATATCGAAGCTGCCCGCGATCTGGGTATTCGTGTTTTCAACACTCCCGATGCCCCAACCAACGCCGTAGCGGAACTCACCATAGGTGCACTGTTAAGCCTACTGCGGATGATTCCCCAGATGGATCAGGCGCTACATGAAGGGCAATGGCAGAAAAGGATGGGGCTTCAACTCCAGGGCAAGACGGTGGTCATCATCGGATTCGGAAGGATTGGACGGAGAGTTGCAGAGTTGCTTTCCCCCTTCGGTGTAAAGATTTTGCTTGTTGATCCATACGTTAATGAAAGCACCTGCGCCGGATACCGGAAAGCAACCCTCCAGGCGACACTGCCTGAAGCCGATATTATCACCATCCACAGTAGCGGCCAAGATTGCATTATCGGAGAGAAGGAATTTTCCTGCATGAAGAAGGGCGTTTATCTGCTCAATGTTGCGCGGGGAGGTGTCATTTCAGAGAACGCCTTAGTAAAAGCCATTGAAGATGGCACCGTTGCGGGTGCTTGGCTCGATACCTTCGAGGAAGAACCCTACAAGGGGCCGCTGTGCAGTTACCAGAATGTCATTTTGACACCCCATGTGGGGTCATACACGGCCGAGTGCCGCTTGCAGATGGAAAACGAGGCTGTAGATAACCTGCTCAACTATTTGAAGAGGCCGAAAGACGAAACATTATGAAGATTGATTTTCAAGGCCAAACGGTTCTCGTGACAGGGGCGACACGGGGAATGGGAAAACAGTTTGCAGATGACTTTGCCAAACTCGGTGCCAATCTGATCCTGACTGGGATGGACAAGGACAAGATAGAAACACTGAACTGTGAGGCAGAACAGGACAAGCAATCGTTCAGAAAATACTATTCCGTCGATTTTACCAACGCCGAAAGCACAAAAACTTTTATAGAGGCCATTGAGGCATATCAAAAGATCGATGTGTGCATCAACAATGCGGGGATAAACCGGATCAACTTCATCGACGAGACCTTGCTTGAAGATTGGAAAGATATTCTAAGTGTGAACCTTGAAGCTCCTTTCATGATCACCCGGGCCGTAAGCCGGCTCATGAAAAAAAACCGATATGGACGGATCATCAATATTGCCTCGATATTCGGGATCATCAGTAAGGCCAAACGTTCTATATACACAACAACGAAATTCGGTCTCCGCGGGCTTACAGTGTCCTCTGCCATAGAGCTTGCGCCTTATAATGTTCTGGTCAACTCAGTCTCCCCCGGTTTTGTGCTTACGGAGCTTACGAAAAACATTCTGAGTGAGGCGGAGATGGAGGATCTTGCCCGTCAGGTTCCCATGGGCCGTTTTGCCGAGCCCGATGAGATCAGTAGAGTTGTTCTCTTCTTGGCGAGTTCCTTAAATACCTACCTTACAGGGCAGAACATCGTTGTAGATGGCGGTTTTGTCAATGTCTGATTCTTTGCATATCAAGTCTCTCTTTAGAAATTACGACGTCCATTTTATTGGAGATTTCACACTGCTGCTTCAAGGCCTTGTTGATCAACATGCATTTTTCGTCATCGATTCTATCATATGGGAAATATATAAAGAAAATCTAAAAGACGTAATTCCTGACGGGCGCATTCTCATCGTCGAAGCCAATGAAAACAATAAGACGCTCGACAAATGCCGGGAAATTATTGAGACACTTGTTGACAGGCAGATGCGGCGTAACGAAAAGCTCGTGGCTGTGGGTGGTGGTATTATCCAGGATGTAACCGCATTCAGCGCTTCCATTATTTACAGAGGTATCGAATGGGCCTTTTTTCCAACGACGCTTCTTGCCCAGGCCGATAGTTGCATCGGAAGTAAAACATCCATCAATCTCGGTGGCAAGAAGAATCTCATTGGCAATTTCTACCCACCCTCGAATGTATTTATCGATACGACGTTCCTTGCGTCCCTTTCCGTCGATGACATAAAATCGGGTATCGGCGAGATATTGCACTACTACATTTACGCCGCGAGCCCTCTTTTCGATGAACTTATCAATGATTACGCAATGATAATCCGAGACCGGGACTTTCTTATAAAGCACATCCGGGAAAGCCTGAAGATCAAGAAATCTGTGATTGAAAATGACGAATTTGATCGAGGAGAACGAAATAAATTTAATTATGGTCACACCTTCGGTCATGCCATTGAATCCGTCACAAATTACGCAATCAACCATGGTCAAGCAGTAACAATAGGTATGGATTTGGCAAACTATGTTTCCATGAAAATAGGATTTATGAGTCCAGATATTTTTCAGGATATTCATTCAAAACTATCTTCCAACTTTCCCGATTACGACTGGGACAAAATCAATCTTGACCTATATCTTGCCCTTCTTTCAAAGGATAAAAAGAATGTTGGTGATAACGTTGGGTGTATTCTTTCTGAAGGCCATGGCATGCTTATTAAACAGCAGTTGCCCAAGGATAATCATTTCAAGGAGATGATCCATGCGTATTTCATAGAGGAAGTACGTAAGAAAAGATGATTAGCAAGGATCAGAACATTCATGAAAATAAACTTTGGGTGTGCTGGGTTAAACCAAATTGCTTGCCTTCTGCAAACATCAGGATATTAAGTTTTTTAAAGCCGTCAGATGAAGAGATTTTCATTCAAAGCATATCTGAAAATAATCTGATTTCTGGTCGAAGTATAGCACAAGAGGTAAAAGATGATGCCTTGAAGTTATATACGGAGGTTGTTGCACACATTGGGGCAGATAGAATCGGCAAAAACTCAAGCCTTCGTATGTTATTGAAGTCAAGTAATGGAAACAGTCTCTGGTGGTATCATCCGGTTTCTTTCAAGGATTTCGAGACAGATCCTACTTTTAATCGAATAATACAAATTTTGGTTATTGATAAGATTGCATCAGAAGATAACTTTGAAAATATAGTCTTTTGGGGTGCTGATGATGCAGTTGCGAATGTCCTAAAGTCAAAATATCAGGTTGAATGTAAAGGCACAAAGCATAAATTGGCAGTTCTCGGATATCTCAGAGCTTTCGCCTCACGGTTAACACAATTAATTGCACATGTTTATCATTGGTATCTAATTAGAAATGAAGTACCGGATACTACTTTCACACCAGACGTAGTGTTTGAAGGATTTTGGGATTGGAGTGTTCGCCCAAGTACACGGGAGGAAGGTTTAGATGATCGGTACTTCAAATCCCTACCCAATCTTTTGGAGCAACAAGACCTTAAAGCCGCATGGTTGTTATGGTTTGATCCACATTCAGAGCCTCGATTAAACAATCGATCAGCAACAGACGTACTGAATAGAGCGCGCCCATACAATAATCTAATTTTTTTGCAGAAATATCTGAAAATAACGGATATCGTTAAAGCGTTTTCCAATTTTAGCCCCGCAATAATATACCATTCAATTGCGAGATCTATTAGCTTTAAAGATCTTTATAAAAATAATGGATTAAACTTGTTCCCAATATTTAGAGATCAATTGTCATACCATTTCATATCATCTACGTTACCTCACTATAATCTTGTAGAAAAAGCATGCGTCACCGCATTCGCAAAGTTCAGGCCAAAGATCGCTTTAACCTTTTTAGAAACGTTCCCTTACTCCCGGGCATTTTACGCAGGTGCAAGACAGGGATCCCCGGAAACGAAACTGGCAACAATGCAACATGCAAGTTATAGCCGGGAGAAAACATTTGTTCGCCTTGATCCTGAAATAGAATTTCATGGGAAGCCGGATAATTGTTCTATACCAAAACCTGACTGTGTCTTTGCAATGGGTGAACTGGGAAAAGAAATCTTCCAGGAATACGGTTTTGCAACCCATGACATTTTTTTGACAGGCTCGGCGAGATATGAGCACATCCGAACAGATCCTATTGTAAAAGCTCAAAGAACATCTCCAAATACCTTTAACCTATTGATGGTGACCTCTCTTGATCGAGATAGCGAGATGGACATGGTCGATGCGCTGTATTTTGCTTCAAAAGACTTACCTTGCATAAAGCTATTTTTACGTAACCACCCCTTCGCCCGTATGGATGAACATCCCCTTTTCCAACCCATGAAGGAGCGTATCACGATAACGAACGGCCCATTCGAAGATGATCTTCAGAACACAGATTTGATCATGTTTTCCTATTCAACGGTTGCAGAAGAAGCCTTAATCCGCGGCGTCCCTGTTTGGCAATGGTGCTCTGCCGGCTATAATGCGTCTGCGTTTAGAGAAATTGGAGTTATTCCAGCATTCTATTCTGTATCAAAATTGAGGGACAGCTTAAAAGAATTCATCGCCAACCCCGTCCCATTTATCCTTGAAGAGAAAACCCGTAATAACGTACTTAATAAATGTTTTTATAAAGCAGATGGAAAAGCGAGTGAAAGGATCAAGAGTAAAATAATCGACTTACTGAATTGATATTAAATATTTCAACTAATCCGCCGACGTAGTCGGCGGTGGGGAGCGCTGGTCTGGAAAAAATGTACAGTTATTTAAGTGGTAAAGTTGCTCTAAACTGAAATAAAGTAACAGAAAGGAGCAGCGGGAAGATGAAGAAATTGAGAAGGAATCACGGAGCAGCGTTTAAAGC
>JAGVOC010000475.1 GCA_020052975.1 Desulfobacterales bacterium
CGATTTTGAACCACTTCTTCCTCACTATCTTTAATTTCAAGGGACATCTCTTCTTCTCTAGCTTCGGCTTCTATCTTTTCCTCAAGTTTCTTTCGTCCTTCCAGGCAAGCATCTGCAGTCTTTGAAGCAAATAACCGTATAGCTCTAATAGCATCGTCATTTCCCGGGACGACATAGGTTATATCATCAGGATCACAGTTTGTGTCTACTAAGGCAATACTGGGGATACCAAGTTTCTTTGCTTCAGAAACAGATATCCTCTCCTTTCTGGGATCGATAATCAAAATGGCACCCGGAAGTTTGCCCATATCTTTGATCCCGCCGAGATTCTTCTCTAATTTTTCTCTCTCCTTCTCGATCCTTAGCACCTCTTTCTTTGTAAGACTACCAATAGTGCCATCGGTTTTCATAGCCTCAATCTTTTTTAATCTATCTATGCTCTGCTTGATAGTTTGAAAATTCGTTAATGTTCCTCCAAGCCATCTGTTGGTAATATAAAACATATTACATCTCTTGGCTTCTTCCTCAACGGCATCCTGAGCCTGTTTTTTTGTTCCTACAAATAGAACTGTTTCTCCTTTGGCTACTGTTTCAACTACGAAATTATAAGCCTCTCTGAATAATTGAACAGTCTTTTGCAGGTTGATGATGTAAATCCCATTTCTTGCCCCAAAAATATACTCTTTCATTTTTGGGTTCCATCGCTTTGTCTGATGTCCAAAATGAACACCAGCCTCCAGCAATTGTTTCATTGTAATATTCAGCATCCATTAACCTCCTCGGTTGGTCCCCACATTCCTTCTACTTCCCTATTGCTGGATATCAATTTCTATTGTGCGGGTATCTTATAGGGGTTCAGCTATCAGCGTTCAGCTTTTCCGCATAAGGTAGATGAGTTTGCCAGCTCGTCAGTTTTCGGAATCATAATTGGTTTTCTATGATAGCTTATTGGTTAAATTTTGAGATTTGAGACCTCTGAAAAACTCGCTTTCAGTCATTGCGAGGCGTCTACACGCCGTGGCAATCTCTTTGATAATTAACACGTTATAAGATTGCTTCACTTCATTCGCAATGACAAATTGGGCATTTTTCAAAGGTCTCTATAAATTGATTCTGAGAATACAAAATTTATTTAGATAGCACATCGTATTTTATATTGCAAGGAAAAACTTATCAGAAAAATGGAAAATGGAAGGTACATAGTATCCACCATCCTTCGCCTTACCCAGTCGTGGAAATTTTCCCACTGTTATTGTGACGAAACTACCTTAGCAGTAGTGTGGGTAACTTTAATCCTTCTTAAGGCAGCATCTTTTGCCTCTTTTGAGCGATGCCATTCATATTGAAAACTAACTTTGGTTGTTCACCATGTCAACAATTAAATATGGTGTCCCCAGAATTCCCTTGTCCCCAGAATTCCCTCCCGATGATACTATGCCCTTCGGAGAAACTACCCTCGCCCTTATAACCCCTTTAATAATGGCCTCTGCCATATTGCCTGATCCAATGAATCCGATTTTTTTATCATCAAGCATTTTTCTCCCTTTCTATTTACTTAAATCCCGAATACTCTCTCAGCATTTTTGTAGAATACATTCTCTAATACCTCTGGTTTATACCCCTCATCTTCCCATCCCTTTATTATTCGATCAAAACTGAAGAAGGGATAATCCGAGCCGAACATGATCTTTGTCTTGCAGCGGCTGTTTATCTCCTTTTTTAGTTCTTCAGGGAAATACTTTGGCATCCAACCATGAACTTCGTTATATACATTTGCCTTATGAACCAAGACGGATATCATCTCGCTGTGGAAAGGCCATGGACAGTGAGCCGCAATTATATTAAGTTCCGGAAATTGAGCAGCGACGTCATCAACGTTTGGGATCGGCCTTTCTGTACCCAGCCGGATGCCCGATCCACCGGGAGTACCTGCACCCATAGCAGTATGCCCAACACTGATCTTGACAGGCACCTTTTTGTCATTACACAATTGGTAAATGGGGAAAAATCTTTTGTCGTTCGCAGGAACTCCTGTTGCGGCCCCATAGTAGAAAACCCCGAATGACTTTGCCTTGTCTATATACTTTTCCAACTCAATCACATATCTGTCAATGTCGGTAAACTTTGCAAAGTTATACGGCGCCCAGCTCCCATAGACGACATCAGGGTAATCACTCTTCAGCTTAGCCATATAGTCGCCGGTTTCAGCCATTTGATCGAAATTCTGTGGTTCTGGTACGCAGAATACCACTTTTACGCCAGCATTGCGAAAAACATTCATCATCTCATCTTCTGTTTGATAATACGGGATGGTTGTCTTGAACGTAACTTCAAAAAAATCCTTTAAATCCTTTGAAAACATTGCGCCTTTCTCGGTGGTCATCTGTGTTTGAAGATCGATCACTTTCATAGATTCATCTCTCCTTTCAAAAATTAAAGGGTAATTAAAGGGGACTAATTAAAGGGGACTAATTAAATAATTAAAGGGGACGGTTCTCTTTAATTAAAGGGGACGGTTCTCTTTATTTTTCCTCCATCCTCTTTGTCGCCCCATCCGCTTTATCTTTTCAGAAATATTATAGTTCGTCGCCATATCTTTCAC
>JAGVOC010000322.1 GCA_020052975.1 Desulfobacterales bacterium
AGACCCCAAGCGCTCCCGAAACAGGGCCTATCACACCCCATGAATTGTGGTCATGTATCACCGTATATTCACCCGGCCCCCAGAGGAACATCCTCAGAGTAAAGAGACGAGATGAATCCGCATGCAGAAGCAATTCGTTATCAAACATCGTTGAATGACCCAAATCAGGGTAGTTCCCTCCCTCAAGAAGACTGTGCAGAATTTCCGCAAAAAGTGGTTTGTTGAAAAGGAGAATGGGTAACTCTTCTCTAACAAGTTCAACACAGGATTCATTCTCTGTGGTCCCGGACAGAGCATCTGAGCAACGCTTGCAGAATGAAGCGATCTCCAATGGTACTTGTGATAACATCATTATCCCCCCCTTTCAACTTTTTCTCTTTGCCTTTCCGGACTACTCTTCTGGAATATGTTTTAAAGTTGTCTCTTAATCAATAGGCCAGCCGCCGTGGCTGCGAATGTGAACCCATGACTTGTATATAGGGTCATCTGTGCCACGAGCGATAGACTCAGCCTCCTCACGATAGTGTTTTAACGCATTCTCACGTCCATAGAGTTTACGATCTTCTCCCACCGGACAGACCTTGATACATATACCGCAAGGATAACATCCTTTATCCCTCAGTAGTTTATGCCTCTTTGCACAGGCTAGTTTGTCATAGTCTGCAATTACTACTTCTCTGTCTGTCAGCAGATCATCTTTACTAATGGTGAAAGCATTTACAGGGCAGAGGTCTACGCATGCTCCGCACCGTATGCAAAGGCGCTTCTTAAGCATCTGATCTGGGATTAATTCAGCTTCCGTAAAGACCGAAACAAAACGCACTCTAGGCCCGAACCGCCTTGTGAGTATTGTGTGATTGACACCAACGTTTCCCAGTCCAGCGTATTGTGCTGCAAAATTATGAGAAAACGCAGCCGCGGGTTTTTTGATCAAAATGTCGATGTTTGCATAGCCGTCTCGGCTGAGGAAAGTTGAGGCATGTCCAAGCCGATTCAGCCATAGTGTCAACTCGAAGGCCATATTATCAAGCATGCTGTTGCATGTACGGTAAAGCTCCGTATGCTGTACTGAGGGAGTGGTCTCAACAATCGGCAGTGGCATCTGGATGCCAATAACTATGACAGATCTGGTCGGCGGCCACAGAAAATCCGGCCAGTAACTCTCAGGCACTACACCCTCATGCAGCCAGGTTTTAGGCGAGGCAACACCCACACTATCTGCACCTCGATCGTGAAGATAGTGTATGATTTCTTCTTTCAGTTTTTGACTAATTTCCATGTCTTCAGTGAAATGAAAACCAAAATAATAGGATAACCTACATGATACATTGCTTCAGGATATCTGTTTCAGTGATCAGACCAACTAATTTATCGTTTTCTACTACTGGTAGACAGCCAATCTTCTTTTCCAGCATAATTCGACCGGCATCTTTTATATCGGCATCTGGTGAAACAGTTATCACTTTTTTAACCATGATTTTTTTAACTGCCACTGTTTTTAGAAAATCCCTCTTGGCCTTCTCACCAAACCCCATAAGCGAAGTCAGGGAAGCCTTAAAAAGATCCCGCTGGCTAATTATTCCCACCAGCCTTTCATTCTCAACTACCGGCAAGTGTCTTATCCTTCCAAGTTGCATAATATCATCTGCCAAACTCAGCTCTTCATCTATCTCCAGAGTGACTACATCTTTAGCCATAATGTCTTTTACCATCATTCGTGCTTCTCCTCTATAGGGTAGTAATTAATCGGTTCATTCGCTTACAATCTATGTCCCATAATAGCTCATATTTAGAGGTTCTATATTAAATCCATAACATTAAAATCTCTTACAGTCAATCTCTTTCTAGACTCAAAACCTTTTGAGATACATTCTTAGGAGACCTTTCCAGAACCTGTCAAGAGCTTTGAAAAGGGGTACCTTTTCAAAGCTCTCTCTTAATTGATAGGCTCGTATGTCAATGGGAATGCAATAGTGTACCAGAAATGGGAACGAAAAGTGTACCACCCTGGTGACTGACATGTGGTAACTTCCCCGCCAGAAAGGGGGGCGTTACCGATGATTACCAAGGAGGGATTTATGGACATTATAGCCATGCACTGTTGCCTGAGGGCTCGGTGAATTTTACAGATACCGACAGGTTTGGCGGCAGGGGAGAGACGTTGATATTTGAAGACCCCTGCCCCCCGAAGGCAACGGATACGGAAAAGCAAAAAAGGATTATAAGCGCTGCCCTGAATACCTTTGCCATAAAAACACCCCCTTTTCTTATCGTATTGTCAAAAGTTTTTAAGCAAAATACCTAATACTACTCCGACACATTGTCATTCCAAGGAGCGCAGCGACGAGGCTTGTCCTGAGCATAGCGAAGGAACTCCATATGAGATCCTTCACTTCGTTCAGGATGACGCTTCATGTCAGATTCTTCACTCCCCTCGGTCGTTCAGAATGACATAAAACATGAATTGTCGGGGTAGTACTAATAACCTTTTATTTTAGCTTGCCTCCCCCCTATCCTACTTTGGGTGGTAAAATTCCTCTACTCAGCAGTAACAACTTATGGGAAGTAACGATATATATCTTTTCTATGAAGGAATCGGACAAAAATGATGATATTGTTTTCCAGTTTAATGCCGATACGATAATCGCCTATTCTAATGCGATAATAAGCATCACCTGTTCTTATCTTCTTAATGCCTGTGATTTCAGAAATATTTTTAACTTGTTCCACAACTTCAATATTATTTTTCAGCTTTTGCAGGAGTTTCCTGTCATGAATGCTCTGTATGTCTCTCTCAAAACTTTCTTTGAAATCTATTTCCATCCTCAGCCTTCCAAAAGCTCGAATATTTTATCCCTCTCAACAGAGGCTGAGTCTTCACCTTCTTTTATAGCATTGACAAGTGCGATATCTTCCATAACTTCATAAACTATTCCATAAAATATCTCTTTCTTTTCCTCAAGAAGTTCATAGAAGGCATTTTTTAAAAGGTCTTTAAATTTATGCTCATCTACCACGATCTCCATAATTATCCTCCTCACTATATGGGTTCTGACAGGCGACCTGCCTGTGCAGGCATGGCAGACAGGTGGCACGCAACCAGGAAGGAATGCCTATCCTGCTGATTGATTTCTGTTTTCCATAAAGCTTTTGATATTATCCATCTTTGACAACTCCATAAAAAGTCGGATTTGTTGAATCTATCATTTCGACCCCTTCACCTGTCATTTCGAGTGAAACGAGAAATCTTATAACTCTTTACCAAACAACAAGATTGCCACGTCGTCCGCCAAAGCGGACTCCTCGCAATGACAATTTGTATACTTTTTCAAGCTTTCATTGTCTTAATTATAGGCAAAAGCGTTTGTATTTTCAAGGTAATTTTCACTCCGTGTCTACTTACGACTTACGATTCACGATTTACAGAACCACCCTCTTAAATATTTCTGCATATTGCATATTACCTCTTTTACCAAACTCTATGGACATCCCTGTCATCCTTTCCTTCCAATTTGGGTGAATCTCAATCTGACTCTTATGCTGTTCTATAGCCTCCAATTTCTTGTCCAGGGTTCCTGCAATATCGACAAAAAGGTCGGGGTTTTCCGGAAACGTAAAGTGGATTTCACGGGGGGCATGAGCATCAAACCCTGCATTCGTCTGTGCCGGCAGGAAGAGGTGGTCTCTGGCGGCAATTACAGCATCCGTTGTGGTAAAGCCAACTGCCCTGTGATCAGGGTGCAACAGGTATGGCCGCCAGGGGTCATGGGTTACTACAATATGGGGCTTGTACTGACGGATAAGAAGGGCCAGTTCGCCTCGAAAAGCCAGGTTTACTTCCATCTCACCATCCCTGTGACGCAGAAAGGTAACACTTTTCACACCCAGCACCTGAGCAGCTCTAAGTTGTTCATCCTCTCGTATCTCCGCCAGGCGATGCGGAGAAAGTTCCAGGTCTTTGGTCCCTTTGTCCCCATTTGTACAAACCACGTATCGAACCTCATTACCCTCTTTTACCCACTTTGCTATTGTTCCTCCACACCCCATCTCCGCATCGTCAGGGTGTGCCATGATTACCATTATTCTCTCTGTTTCCATCTGGGTACCTTCTGCTATTTAGTTTATCTTGAAAAATGAAAAATTTCCTTTGAAGCGAACATGAGCAGGATTTTTGGGGCGCCCATCTTGACAAAGCGGAAGATAAGCATTTTCAGGTGTTTGAGCCCGAAGGACGAGTTTCTGAAAATGCCTGAAGCGAGTCATAGATGGGTCAAAAAACCTGAACCAGAGAGCGGAAAAGGGAATTCAGTGTGAACTATTACTTGCCAGTTGCGAGTACAAACTAATCACTTTATCAACAATCAAAGACCACTCAAACCTCTCCGCCCGTTTAACGGCATTTCTGCCAAACCTTTCCTTTATAAAGGGGTTGGCAACTATCCAGCCGATTCTCTCAGCCAGTATCTCAGGATCCCCTTCGGGCACTAAAAACCCTGCCTCTTCATCTCCCATAACATAGGAAAGCCCTCCAACTTCAGAAGCTATCACAGGCGTCCCACATGCCATAGCCTCTAAGGCAACTATCCCAAAGGATTCATACCTGGACGGAAGAACGCATACCTCGGCACCGGAGTAATAATACGGCAATAAATCCTGTCTCTTAGTGCCAAGGAATTCTACTTGGTCCTCAAGGTTCAACTCCGAGGTCAACTTCATCAGATTTTTCAATTCGCTTTTTTCTTCATTACTTTCATCAGACAGGGTACCGCCGATGATGAATAATTTTAAGCCGTTACCATTGTTTCCATGATCCTTTTTCAGTATATTCATAGCCCTGATGAGGTTGTCTATGCCCTTTATGGGATCGATCCGCCCCACAAAGAGTATAAATCTTTGACCATTTAACCCCAAGCGAGACTTTGCCTCCTCTGATTTCCACGGTCTAAAAAGACTAGAATCTACCCCACAGGGGATCACTTCAATCCTGTTAAGAGGTATATCAAATTCCCTATTTATCTGGATTTTTTCCAGAGGGGTTGTGGCAACTATCCTATCAGCAGCCCTGAGAACCTTAATCTCATTCTCTAAGCGCAAAGGAGTTTCTTTTTCATCATCACTCTTTGCTGCCTGGTTTTTCAGGAAACCCAGGGTGTGGGACATATGAACCGTTGGGATTCCCCATTCTTGACTTAGCTTACCGGCTATCCATCCAGATAACCAGTAATGACTATGGATCAAATCGTAAGTTATCCCCTCTTCCCGGGCAAAAC
>JAGVOC010000210.1 GCA_020052975.1 Desulfobacterales bacterium
GGGCATCCGTTCCTGTGCCTGGTTCTCCCGAAGCGAAGCGGAGGGCAGGCACAGCCGCTCAGCGCCGCATTCTCCCTGAGCGAAGCGAAGGGAGAACATATTATTGAACAGTTTTCTGGATAATATCAGCAAGTTTCAGCATGGTCAATAAAATAGAAAATACATCTTGATGTAACTACTTAAATTCATTATACTCGGCAAGTTGGATAATATCTCTTCCATCATGTTATCCAGTTTCTGTTTAATATACCACCTTTGTATTTTACCTCAACTTTGGTATTCACTAAAAGCATCTTATATAACTCAAAAACCCCCTCAGATTGGTTGATACGAAGACTTCACTCTCTATATGGTCAGGGGTTTTTGAAATCAATATTTTTCTATCCGCACCGATCAGACCGGCTGCCTTTTCAAGTCGTTCTTTATCCCCTTGACCCGGAGATGACGAAAGCTTTATCTCAACAGCATACGTAATACCCGAGAGACTGAATATGAGGTCAATTTCATAGCCATCATTTGTTCTCAGATAGTATGGCCCGTCATAGCCGAGACCAGATATGTTGAGAGCCATAAGTATTTGCTCAATAATCCAGCTTTCCCAGCTTGTGCCAACCCACGGTTGTACGAGAAGTTCTTCTGTGTTATATACGTGAAGGAGACTGTGTAGAAGCCCGCTGTCACGCCAGTATATTTTAGGACTCTTGACGAGCCTCTTCTTAATATTGGCGTGATACGGTGTTAACCTCCTCACGAGATAAGCCTGTTCAAGATACCCTAGATAAGAATTAACCGTATGATAGGATATCCCTAGGCTTTTTCCAATCTGGCTTGCATTCCATATATTTCCATGAGATGCAGCAAGCATTCTAAAAAATCGCCTTGTAACAGGTGGTGGAGCATTCAAACCCCATACCGGAAGGTCTCGCATGGCAAGCAACTCAAGGTAGTTTTCCTGCCAGACAGGGAAATTGTTTGCCTGGAGTATCCCGCCATCAGGATAACCTCCCATGAGCCAGAGCCTTTCATCATCTTCAATGCCAACCTCCAGCACTGAAAAGGGGTGCAGTTCACAGATAGCAATACGACCGGTGAGGAATTCTGAAACCTCTTTCATAAGCCCAGGAGAGACAGAACCAAGGATAAGGAATCTGCTATTCCGCTTTCGTTCACTGTCTATGGCATTTCTGATTCTAGGAAATATCGCCGGGTAATTCTGTGCCTCATCAAGGATAATTATCTCTTTCGATTTAATGATGTCATTCCACTGGATATCGAGCCTCAGTCTTTCCTGCTCGAGCTCAAGGTCGTAATATTTTTGTAAAAGTGTTTTTGCGAGGGTTGTCTTTCCGACTTGACGTGGACCGAGAATTGCCACAGCAGGAAAGGATTTTAGTCGTGAGATAATGTTGTTAATTAGATGTCGTTCTATCATGTTTACATTTTAGAATCTAATTTCTATTTTGTAAAGATATTTTTCACTATCCTGGTTCGTACCTATAAATCTAATGCAAATAGTACTGCTTGGCGTACTTGTTCTTTTTTTTGCGGGGAAAGTGTTGTAATGAGCGAGCCTACTTTCCCTTTTGAGACTGTCTGGATATGGTCAAAATTGATGGTGCAATCTCTCGGCATACCATCAAGTTTCGACAAGAATACTTCACTTGGTACATCTCTGATTGTTGATGTGATTGGTGCAACAGTGACTTCCCCAAGGTATTCCAAAATGGAGTTACGGGTCAGGATTAAGACCGGACGTTTCTTGTCAGGAGCTTTAAATTTATACCATCTGATTTCTCCCCTCTTCATTCATCCTCCCAATTCTGCTCCTTTTCCCAAACACTGAATTCCGAGCTATTCACAGGGTTTAGCTCATAGCCCCTGCGGTGTTTCTCTTCGAGGAGACGAATGTTGAGAGAATTAATCGCATCTCGCAAAGCATCACGAGTGAAAGCAGATCTGGTCGTTTTGAGTTCTTTGACCACCTTGTCGACCGATTGAACCAACTCGTCATCTAAGGTCATTTGTATAGTTCGCATAAATACACCTCCATTTAATGTGGATCAATATGACTATAATAACCCACATAAGCCATTGTGTCAAACGCTATTCAATATTTTTAGATAATTCTTTATTTGGAGAGCTAAGCATTGATTAACAAGCTAATTGAAGAATTAAGACTTACCCTTCATCCTTGACGGATCCGGTGAAAGGCTGGCCCCGACGAGTCACGGGGGAAGGGATCATTTGTCGACGATCTTGTTGCCGTCGATCACAAACTTCTTCTTCCCTCCCATTGGGTTCTTCGGAACTTTTGCCTTGAGCTTGCCGCCGGTTTTTTCCACAATGATGATCTTGACCTCGTAATCGCCAAACCGGGGTGTATCGTTCGCACTGTTCCATCCAGCGCCGACGATCTGTCCGCAGGTAAGCTCGATCTCGCTCTCTGGTGCGATCACGTGGGTCACCCCCGGCACGGAGAACGCCTTCCTGATAAGATCCTTCTTGTACTTCCAAGAGCTACATGCTGTGAGGTATATCTTTCGGATCCGCAACTCGTTTCTCTTTTTGAATTCCGCGAACACTGTTTCGATCATGTTGTCTGCGTCGTACTCCATCATGCCTGCGGCGATCTTGACCGAGCCATCGGGATTGAACTCCGCCTTCTGGTCCTCATTCCCTATGACGTGCTTAGGATTAAGATGAAAGAGGATTTGTAGCTTGATTGTGTCGCTCGGATCGCATTTCTTTGCTTGCCGGTCGAATTCCGCGATCATTTCTTTGGCTATTTCGTCCTCGGTGAGCGGCGGTGTCTTCTTGTTTGCAGCCTTGTTTTTAACCCGCTGTTTCCACCACTCCGCAGAAGCGCGGGTCGCTGCGTTATGGACATCGATGCAGATAAAGCACTTCCCACCGTTGAACCCCTGCGGCATATCCTCAACCGTATCCTCGACGATCTTCACCTCATCGGTGTCCGTTTCGGAAGTCGGGACTTCGCCGTCGTCGCAACCGACCGAGAGAACGAGGAGCAATATCAGCAATACAGTTCGTCCGTAGAGATTAATCATTTGACGTATTCTTTCCATTGTGCCTCCTTGTTTATACGAAGCCTAACGATTTTGCTCTGTGGCGAGTGCAACGAGTCCGCAGAAGCAAATGGTTATCTTTCCCCTTATTTTAATCTTTTAAGGCCAAAATGTTTTTCA
>JAGVOC010000477.1 GCA_020052975.1 Desulfobacterales bacterium
GATCAAGGAGGACTCAAGCGCCTGCGGAGCGCTCTGTCTGTTCCTTGATGAACTCTATACCGGCAAACTCCATATTAAGATTGATGAAGAAGACATCGAGGAGAGCCTTCTGAAAAGACGACTGATCAAGGAGATAACCTATGGCGATATCCCAAGTCTTCTTGAACTCACCCGTATAACCCGTAAAGTTATCCAGGAAGACCTTGAGCATGCCATCGGGAAGGTGGTGGATACCTCAAAGAGTGATTATGCCATGATTACCGGGATTCAGGTGCATGCCCCGGACGGCAACTATGTGTCACCGGCAGACAGCTATGTTGTGGTAAATGCTAGAAAACGGACATTGGAGATCAAATGAAGTAGTAAGAAAAGTTTAACAAACCAAATGACAACCGGACACTTCTGTTTTAGAAAAAACCGGACATCTGGATTATAATAAATACCGGACATTATTATTTTGGCTTGATATGCTGTTATTTTTACTTGACAAACTTCTGCTCACAATGTAGCATAAACCGTTTTGTGAACCTTATTTATGCTACGGTTAGCAGGAACTGAAAACAGAATAAAGGAAACACGGCAATGAGATACGTACTGACCTTTCTTATTCTCTTTGTGCACTGGATAATCTGGTCGGGCATATTCGATGCATATCATCTTACGCTCGGCGTTATTTCGTGTGTCATTGTGACGTACACTTCGCACAGCCTTTTATTTGAAAGGAAAGAATTCAGAGCCGGTCACATAACCGAAGCCATACGTTTCATGAGGTATTTTCTCTGGCTTTTCTACCAGATCATCCTGGCCAACATCCATGTCATGAAAATCGCACTGAGTCCGAGGATGCCTGAGCTTATAGATCCGCATATCATAAAATTTAAAACAAAACTGAAAAAGGATATTTCGCTGGTAACCTTTGCCAACTCAATCATCCTCACGCCGGGCACTATTACCGTCATCATTGAAGAAGGGTATTATTATGTGCATGCCCTGGACAAGAGGGTTGCTGAAGACCTGCCCGGAGAAATGGAAGAGCGGGTAGGGCATGTCTTTCTGGAGGACCGGCATGGATAACTTTTTATTGGGCGTCAGCATATTCCTCAGTGTTCTGGCGGTCCTTTCGCTGTACCGCGCCGTCTTTGGGCCGACTGACATCGACAGGATAATCGGCGTAGGGGCGGTAGGCACAAAAACGCTCGTCATCCTGATCCTGATGGGGTTTATTTATAAGCGGGTCGATATGTTCGTTGATATCGCGCTCCTTTATGCAATTATTAACTTCATCGGCGGATTAGTATTCGCAAGATTTTTCATGCGGAAAGGAGTGTTGTAAATGACTCCTGCTGCGGTTGTGCTCATTTCGATCGGCGCCTTTTTCATGTTTACGGGAACAATCGGTTTCCTGCGTTTTCCGGATTTCTACACACGGATGCATTCGACAGGCAAAAGCGATACCCTGGGGATAGTGCTCGCATTTACAGGACTGGCCCTCTATAATCTGGACCATGGTTTGACGCTTTCGAGTTTCCTGGTAAGTCTCAAGATCATGTTCATCGCAATTTTCTGGTTCATAGGCAGTCCGACAGTAACGCATGCGATCACAAGGGCAGCCTTCAAGTCGAAAATAGAGCCATGGACGAAAGACGGAAGGTCTGTTATAGACTGGCCGCCGGATAAGGGGGAAACCAAATGATCTGGCAACTGGATATCATACTTCTCCTGCTTGTTGTCATATGTGCCGCAGCAGCCATAACCGTGAAGAATCTGTTCAGCGCAACAGTACTCTTCGGCGCTTACAGCTTTCTGATGTGCATGTTATGGACCGAGATGGGCGCAGTCGATGTCGCCTTCACCGAAGCAGCAGTCGGCGCCGGCGTCAGCACGGCTTTCTTTATTGCGGCAATCTATCAAACTTCAAGGATGTCAAAAGATTGAAATTCTTAGCATTGATCACTTCACTCCTGACAGGCGCATTACTTATGTATGCAACGATAGATTTCCCGGACTGGGGCGACCCTGACTCACCGGCGAGTCTCCATGTATCACCCCGGTACATCGAAAAGTCTATGGAAGAAACTTCCGTACCGAATATGGTAACCGCGGTCCTTGCCGACTACAGAGGGTATGACACCATGTTTGAAACGGCGGTCATTTTCTCTGCGGGGATTGCCGTGGTAATGATGCTCCGGAGGCCGCGGCGATGATCCAAAGGACAGAAAATATTATCATCCGCACCGTATGCAGGATTCTCATACCTGCCATACAGTTATTCGGCCTCTACGTCATTGCACACGGACACGGAAGCCCCGGTGGAGGGTTTCAGGGAGGGTGTATCCTTGCCGCGAGTTTCATTTTAATGGTGATAGCATTCGGCCTTGAAGATACAAAAAAGCATTTTTCTGAAAATTGTAATAATATTTTTTCGAGCCTTGGCGTGTTTATTTACGCATGGACAGGCTGGATGTGTCTGCTGCTCGGCGCCAACTTCCTTGACTATAGTGCCCTGAGCGCAATCCTGCCGGCTGATCCCGTGAAGGCGAGATATCTCGGCATGTTCAGCATTGAGGTCGGAGTTGGTATTACGGTTATGGCAATCATGGTGTCTCTGTTTATTGATCTCGTTACCGGAGGAAAGCATGAGGAAGGGGAGTAATCTATGGAATTCATAATCGGAAAATACAACTACTGGATGTACATTGTGCTTATGATGATAGGGTTTTACGCAATGATTGCAAAGAAGAATCTGGTGAAAAAACTCCTCGGACTGAACATATTCCAGTGGGCCATAATACTGTTTTACGTATCCATAGGGGTGAAGAAGGGAGGAGCAACTATCCCCATCATCACAGGCGGGCATGGAGAAATGGCCCATGCGGTAAGCGCCGCTCAATACCTGAATCCTCTTCCCCATGTGCTCATGCTCACAGCGATTGTTGTCGGCGTGAGCACCACAGGAGTCGCCCTTGCGCTCATCATTCTGATTTACCGGAGGTTCGGGACTGTAGAAGAGGATGAGATATTAGAGGCGCTGAAATAATCATGGATCACTTGCCTGCCGTCATAATTGTTTTTCCGCTCGTCATAGCATTATTTATCAATGTCGCCGGATGGTGGTCGAAAAAACCCTGTTTCTACATGGCGCTTCTTGCGATCACAGTGAGCTTCCTTGCATCTCTCGGGATTCTCAATACCGTGCTGCAAAGCGGGACTATCAGTTACAGGCTCGGGGGATGGGAACCGCCATGGGGAATAGAATATGTTATTGACTACCTGAACGCTTTCATGCTCGTAATCATCTCGACCGTAACCCTTATTGTTGTACTCTATTCAAAAAAGAGTATCGAGCAGGAATTGCCTGAAAAAATTCCCCAGTTTTATACCCTTTTTACCCTGCTCATGATGGGACTTTTGGGGATAACCATCACCGGCGACGCATTCAACCTTTATGTGCTGCTGGAAATTGCATCGATAACAAGCTATGCCCTCATTGCAATGGGGGATGAAAAAGCGCCTCTTGCGAGCTTCAATTACGTCATCATGGGAACTATCGGCGCGTGTTTCTATCTTCTTGGAGTCGGCTATCTCTACATTATGACAGGTTCACTGAATATGGCCGATCTTGCTCAGCGGCTGCCGGCGCTTTACTCATCTAGCGCCGTAATGGCCGCGTTTGCATTCTTCATGGTAGGTATCGCCATCAAGATGGCCTTTTTCCCTCTTCACGGCTGGCTTCCCGATGCATACTCGCATGCGCCTTCGACGGTAAGTGCATACGTCGCCTCTACGATGACCAAAGTCGGAGCGTATGTCATGATACGGATAATGTTTACCGTGTTCGAACCTTCCTTTTCCATAGCGATGCACCCTGTGACCGGAATCCTCGGATGGGTTGCAGTTGCCGCCATGATATACGGATGCATCCTTGCCGTTGCACAGAATGATCTGAAGAGGATGCTGTGCTACATCATTGTTGCCGAAGTGGGATATATCGTCATGGGCGTGAGTGTTGCAAACCGCATGGGATTCACCGGCGCGGTTCTCCACATTCTGAACGATGCCGTCATGATGGCATGCCTGTTCATGGTAGTGGGAGCCGTTTATTACAAGACAGGCGCAAAAACCATAGTAGATTATCGGGGCATGTTCAGGAAGATGCCTTTTACCTCGGCCAGTTTTGCCATTGGTGCGCTTTCGGTCATAGGAGTCCCGCCGACATGCGGTTTCTTCAGCAAATGGTACCTTGTTTTAGGCGCCATCGACGCGCGGCAATGGTTTTTCGCAGCAGCGCTGCTCTTGAGCAGCCTGTTAAGTGCCGTAGTATTTTTCAGGATTTTGCAACATATGTTCTTTGTTCCGGTTGAATCCGCTCACAAACACGGGAATGATGAGGCTGCCGGCCTTAAAAGAGACGAGGCTCCGGCAAGCATGCTTATTCCCATTTTTATAACGGTCGCGGGGATATTGCTGCTCGGTGTTTTCAGCGGTCAGATAATCTCATCGGTAATTCAATTCACCGTCCCTGAGGGATTCTAACAGGAGTGGATATGGAAATCATACATTCTTCAAGACCGGCTTTTGCAATCATGGTTTCCCTGATCGGCGCTTTTCTTATATTGCTGACAGGCGAGAGGTCGCGAAACTTGAGGGAGTTCTGGACAATCCTTGCCTCTGTTGTCAAGTTTTCGATCGTCCTTTCAATGGCGCCTTTTATTCTAGACGGGAAGATCATTGAATATACTGTTTTCAATATTTCTCCAGGGCTTTCGATTCAGTTTAAAGTAGATGCGCTGGGGCTTATTTTTGGCCTAACGGCCTCGTTCCTCTGGATCATCACTTCCTTTTATTCCATAGGATATGTAAGATCCCTGAAAGAGCATGCGCAGACACGGTATTTTATGTGTTTTGCTATTGCGCTCTCGGCAACTATGGGCGTTGCATTTTCGGCAAATATGTTCACGACGTTCCTCTTTTACGAAATCATTACCGTCTGTACGTTTCCGCTTGTTGCACATAAAGAAACCCCCGAAGCCATACAGGGCGCAAGGAAATATCTGACATACCTTTTGGGCACATCCATAGCGTTTCAATTACTGGCTGTTTTTATGACGTACCACGTCGCGGGATCGCTTGATTTCAGGTATGAGGGACTTTTGAACGGAGCCCGCGGCAATGCGACGGATATGATCCTGATAATTATGTTTATCCTCTATATGGCGGGCATTACCAAAGCAGCCATGATGCCGTTTCATGGATGGCTTCCGGCTGCAATGGTTGCGCCGACCCCTGTAAGCGCCCTGCTTCATGCAGTCGCGGTCGTAAAGACGGGTGTATTCGTCGTCGTTAAGGTTGTACTTCATATATTCGGAATCAATCTGCTCACGCAGCTCGGACTCGGTACCGCCCTCGCCTACTTTGCATCGTTCACAATCATTGTCGCATCGGTTATAGCGCTGACACAGGACAATTTGAAGCGCAGACTCGCATACTCCACTATAAGTCAGCTCTCCTACGTAATTCTGGGAGTTGCTCTGCTTACGCCCTCGGGCATTACCGGCAGCATAATGCATATTACGCTGCACGCCTTCGGCAAAATAACCTTATTTTTCACGGCGGGTGCCATATACGTCGCGACACACAAGACAAATGTGAGTGAACTTGACGGAATCGGGAGGCAAATGCCCTTCACTATGCTGGCATTTACGCTGGGTGCGCTATCTATGATCGGGATTCCGCCGCTTGGAGGGTTTATCAGCAAATGGTATCTTTCGCTGGGAGCAATAGAGGCAAAACAGTTGCCTATTTTAATAGTCCTTGCCGCAAGTACAATCCTTAATGCCTGCTATTTTATGCCTATTGTATATGCGGCGTTCTTCAGGGAGCCGGCGCCCGATCCACACCACCACGGAAACCCGGGCAAGAAAATCCATGAAGCCCCTGCTCTCATGGTTGTTCCGCTTGTTCTTACCGCAACAGCCGCGCTTGTTCTGTTTTTTTGGCCGACATTTTTCCTTGAGATTGCAGGGATTGCCCTGCAGAACGTAACAGGAGGACATTGAGATGAGGAAAGACGGAGAAGAGATCATGGAGCTCGCCCATGAACCGGCGCCGGGATACAGAAAAATATTTTATGTCGTGATGACTGCGGCAACGATTTACTTCGCTGTGATTCTGTATTACACATTATAGGATATATTTCGGAGGGATCATGAAAAAAGAAAAGAAATATATATTCGACAAACCTGAAAATGTACAAAAGCTTCTGAAGGCTTTTTGGATAACGCTTGTTGCGCTGCTGGTTATTGACTTTTTTATCGTGAAGCATCCTTATTTCGCCTGGGAAGAGTGGCCGGAATTCTATGCTGTGTACGGTTTCGTTGCCTGTGTATGCCTGGTGCTGGCGTCAAAATACCTTTTGCGCCCGGTTGTGAAAAGAAAGGAAGACTACTATGATTAACGCAGTACCTCCTGCAGCTATATTCATCATAGGAGCTTTTCTCATCCCGCTGTTCAGGGGGAGACTGAAATCTGCTTTCCTGCTCGCCCTTCCTGTAATTGGTTTCATAAACCTGCTCAGCATACCCCATGGCATGCACTGGAATTTTCATTTCCTTGACTATACCATCACTTTCCTGAGGGTCGACAGGCTGAGCCTTGTGTTTGCATATATTTTCCATATCGTGTCCTTTATATCAATCCTTTATGCCCTGCATGTAAAAGACGACCTCCAGCATCTTGCCGCCGTCCTCTATTCGGGTTCTGCCCTTGGTGTTATCTTTGCGGGGGATCTGCTGTCCCTCTTTATCTTCTGGGAAATCATGGCAGTTACGGCAACATACATCATCTGGGCGAGAAAGACAGAAGCGTCACATTCCGCAGGATTGCGATATTTTCTCGTGCATGTCTTCGGAGGCCTCTGCCTGCTCGCGGGCATTGTGATAAATACGGCGGAGACCGGTTCTGTAGGGTTCGGATATATGGGTTTAAACGGCCTAGGCACTTATCTCATCTTTCTGGGGTTCGGAGTCAACTGTGCCTGGCCCGGTCTCCATGTCTGGCTTACCGATGCCTATCCTGAATCGACTATCACAGGAACTGTCTTCCTAAGCGCTTTTACGACGAAGTGCGCCGTGTATGCGCTGGCAAGGGGGTTTCCTGGTACCGAGCTCCTGATATGGATAGGCGCGATAATGACGACCTTTCCGATCTTTTACGCCGTCATCGAGAATGATTTGCGGAGAGTCCTTTCGTACAGTCTCATAAACCAGATAGGGTTCATGGTAGTCGGCATCGGCATAGGAACGGAGCTTGCCATTAATGGCGCCACAGCACACGCATTCGCGGATATCCTCTTCAAGGGACTTCTTTTCATGGCCATGGGAGCCGTCATGCAGCAGACAGGAAAGATCAACGCGACAGATCTCGGCGGACTCTATAAGACTATGCCTTTGACATGCATATTCTGTATTGTGGGAGCGGCATCCATCTCGGCATTTCCGCTCTTCAGCGCCTTTGCAACCAAATCAATGGTTATGGAGGCGGTTGCTCACGATCACAGGGCAATAGTCTGGTTTATGCTCCTGTTTGCTTCAGCCGGCGTCTTCCATCATGCCGGCATCAAGATTCCCTTCTTCGCGTTCTTCTCTCACGATTCCGGCATCAGGGCAAAAGATCCGCCATTGAACATGCTCCTTGCAATGGGCATTGCTGCGTTTTTATGCATCTTCATCGGCACCGTTCCGGGTGTCCTGTATAATGTCCTTCCCTATCCGGTCGACTATCAGCCTTACACCGCACCCCATGTGATGGCTCAGCTTCAGCTGCTCTTCTTCTCGGCATTGGCATTCACTCTGCTCATCCTTTCAGGGATATATCCTGCTGAAATGCGAGCAATTAATCTTGATATCGATTTGATCTACAGAAAATTTGCCAGGGGCTTCCTCTGGTTTTGTGCAAAGCCCTTAACGCAGTTCCGGACCGCTTTTCAGAACTTTTCCTCCGGAGCAATCGGCGCTCTCGCAAAATTTGCTACAGACCCCCTCATTGTCCCCGAAACAATCTTTAAAGGCGTTCAACTTGGAGTGCTCAAGGCTCTGAGAAATTCAGTGGATGAAACCACTCCAAAAATAGCCGCCCTCGAGTTCGAAATTAACCGGCTTATTAAAATGCGGGAGACGGGAAGATACTATGGGACTGAAGCGCCACGGAGGCCCGTTGGTTTAGCGGTCCTTATTTCATTTGTGCTGGTATTTTTCTATTTGATCGTTTATATGATCGTATAGACGTCAATTTTTTGAACGAGATAGACTGTTTTTTATCGGATTCATTCTGCTTTGGTCAGCTTTGATGAGGATATGAGTCCGGAGACTGCTTTGTTCCACCCCGTCGGACCTGTGCCTTCGGCCCTGATGAGTTTGGGGAGATCGATTCGCGGGTCATGTTTCCTATCAGGTTTTTGGACAATGACCGGATAATCGACCGCTTCAAGCATTGGAATGTCATTCGGGCTGTCTCCGAGCGCAACAGTAACAATTTCCCCGTATTTTTTTCTATAGAGGTCGCAAAGGATCGATACCGCACAGCCCTTATCGCTGTTGCCCATAATATGAAGCATTTTCCCCTCTGTATATCGAAGACCTTTTGATTCAATGCCTGCGAGTAGCTTTCCGATATCCGGATCATTGCCTTGAACAATGAAAGGCTCATCAAAATTTCTTTCCCTGGCCATAGCTGCTTCATGCATGCTGAGGCCGGTTGTTGCCGCTACTTCTTCCGTGCTCATGTCACCAAACCCCTTTACTTGAAAACCTTCAGACTGAAGTTCTCTCAAAGCCTTCCGCAATTCATTATACGGAGCACCAAGGGCAATAACGTCGTAGTATTCCTTTGTAAAAATATTCAATTTATTGTGCTCATTCCGTAGTACAAAATAATTTTTCGGCATGAAAATTCCGCCGCCGTTCTCCGAAATAAAGGGGTGATGATTATCCAGTTTTTCCCGGTAATATTCTATCTCTGTCCTTGTCTTGCTGGAACTGAGAACAAGGGGTATATTCATGTCACTGAGCAGACGAAGGGCAGGCAATGCAGGTGCAAAAGAGTACGTTCTGCTGTCCAGCAGAGTTCCGTCAAGGTCGGTAAAAATAATCCATTGTTTCATTCTATCACTACGATCTGCAGATCCATTACATTTGTCCCGGTTGGGCCTGTGATCAGGAGGTCATCGGTTTTTTTCAGGAACGGATATGAATCATTCTTCTCCAGACATTTCCTGGAATCGATTCCGAGGGCTTTGGCCCTCTTGAGCGTATGACCGTCCACAATCGCCCCTGCTGCATCCGTGGGTCCGTCGGTTCCGTCTGTGCCGGCGGA
>JAGVOC010000292.1 GCA_020052975.1 Desulfobacterales bacterium
ACATAAACGGAAATGTCCTTTCAACAAGCACAACGAATCTCACAATCAGCAGTGATATTAAGCCCTCTGTGCTTCTCAAAGGACAGATATCCGTGGACATACAGAGCATGCTTCAGGGAGAACCGGTGAACATAAGCTATAGCGTCACTAATATTGGAAACGTTGACCTTCCGCAGGTCGATCTCTCGATACTCAGTGTTCATGTGGTAGAACTGACCGCATACGACACACTGACGGACCAGACCTCGCTCAGCATGGACCAGAGCTACGCAAACACGAAACCGCTGAGCACAGACACCTACAGCGCAAAGGACTATCTGGTAATCCTGAGAGCGAAGATAGGAGAGGAGGAAGAGACACTGGCAAGCACGTACTTCAGAGTAGAAGGCGCTCCTTCAGCCCCGTCGCTCCATTCGCCGCAGGAGGGTGCAGACATCGAGACTTACATACCAGAACTTGCTGTCAACAACGCCTCTGATCCGAACGATGACGACCTCACCTATGAGTTCGAGCTATATACAAACAGCGGCCTTACTACCCTTTCTGCTTCATCGGACATGCTCCCTGAGGCAGAGGGCATAACGTCCTGGCAGGTACCCCTCACCCTTCAAGAAAACGCAGTCTACACTTGGAGGGCAAGGGCCTATGACGGACTCCTCTATGGAGAATGGATGCTGCCCGCATCATTCAGAGTGAACGTAGTGGCTGAACCGCCCGGAGCGCCAACCCTCTCATCCCCTGCAAACAACTCAGATGTCGATACCCTGAGCCCTGTCCTTGTGGTCAACAACGCCTATGACCCTGACAGCACGAACCTTACCTATAACTATGAACTTGCCCTTGATTCAGGCTTCATGAACATAACTGCTTCAATAACAGGGGTATTCGAAGGCCAGGGCACAACCTCCTGGCAGGTTCCACAGGAACTGATGGACAATACAAGGTACTACTGGAGGGCGCAGGCAGACGACTGGCTGAATGTGGGCCCGTGGATGGAGACATCCACGTTCTTTGTGAATACGGCAAACGACGCTCCGGATGCCCCGGTGATCATCTCGCCTTCAGACGGTTCGGAGATTGCCACGACCTATACAGATATAACAGCCTCGAACACAACCGACCTTGACAATGACACACTGACATATATATTCGAGCTCGACACAGTGAACACCTTTGATTCATCGAACCTGAGAATATCAGGCAATATCCCCGAAGGTTCTATTACAACCTCGTGGCCTGTGGAAGGACTTCTTGAAAACACAGAGTATCATGCACGCGTAAAGGCAAGCGACGGCCTTGCCGAGAGCGATTGGTCGGAAGTGATATGGTTCTTCGTCAATACGCTCAATGAAGCCCCTTCAGCGCCGGTTCTTGCCAACCCGTCCAATGGAGCAGGGGTGAACGTATTCACGCCCACTCTTTCTGTGCATAACTCCACAGACCCTGACAGAGATACACTGACCTACGAATACGAGTTGTATGGAGATCAGGCAATGACAAACCTCGTCTCGTCAATAACAGGAGCGGAAGAAGGAGACATGATAACCTCATGGATCGAACCAGTCACCCTTACTGAGAACCATACCTACTATTGGCAGGCGAGGGCATTTGATGGAGAACTCTATAGCGGATGGATGCCTCTTGCTTCATTCATGGTAAACACGGCAAATGACGCGCCGGGTGCGCCTGCACTCCATGCGCCTGCCGAAGGAAGCAGCATCGATACCCTTCATCCAACACTATCGGTCTATAATGCAGAAGACCCTGACAGCGATATCCTGACCTATGACTTCGAGATATATTCAGGCGGGATTCTTGTAGATTCCTTCACCGGAATCCCCGAGGACATAGCGGGTATCACCCCTGTAACACTCATCAATCCTCTCGCCAATGATACGACATATACCTGGAAAGCGCGGGCATATGACAGTGACAGATACGGCGAGTGGATGACTACGGCGACGTTTACGGTACATCTGCCTGTTCAGAACATTACAGCCACCATCGACTTTGATCCCAACACCCTGAACCAGAAGGACAAGGGCACATGGGTGACGGTTTACATCGAGCTGCCGCAGGGCTATGATGTGCATGACATTATCGTATCCTCGCTTCTTCTTGAAGGCACAGTGCCTGTTGAGCCATGGCCATATGAAATAGAGGATTATGACAAAGACGGGATACCCGACCTCAAGGTGAAGTTCAACAGGGCAGAGGTAATCAGCATCCTGCCTGCCGGGGACAATGTGCCTGTACATGTCACAGGCACTGTCGGAACAGTGACCTTCGACGGAATAGACATCATACGGGTAATTCATTAATATTGGAGGGAAAGCGATGCAATCAAGATACAACATAACGCTCAGAATCATATCGGTGATAGTCCTCTGCTTCTTCACCTGGACATTTGGAGGGGTGTTCGACATAGCCTATGCTTTTAAAAACAGTCAGCAGTCAATAGGCAATAGTCAGTTTAAAGGACAAGAGTCCAACGCACAAAAACCGGAAGAGAAGCTTGAAAAGACCCTGAACGACCTTGAACAAATCCTTTCAGACACCTCCACTGACACAGATACAAAAAAGGGCAAGGCAAAGGGAAAGAAAGGGGAGATCGAGGCCCTTGATGTGGAGATGAAGAAACAGTTCTCCGCCACAGAGAAGAAACTGAAGGACGAAGGGCTTCCCTATGAGATACTGGAGAGGCATTACGACTTCGTTAAGAAGTACGACAGCAACCTGAACGAACTGAAGAACAACCTTGATACAATAGATAAAGCCAAAGACAGGAAAGAGGTAGAGGTAAAGGTAGAGGAAACAAAGAAATTCCTCGAAAAGGTAAAGCCTCCAAAGAAACATGTCCCCCTCGACCCGAACAAACTTCCCCACAGGACAATGGAGCCAGTGTTCACAGACCCGAGGGAAAAGCCGGAACAGTTTGAAAAAGACAGTAATCAGTATGCAGTAAGCACTAAGCAGCAAAAGCCGATCCTCGTCGCGTCGAATGGTTCATTAAATGGTATTTTATCTCAAGACTCTACGCTCTATGCTCAAAGCTCTTTGCTCATGGCAGCAGCAACTCCCCCAGCCTCATCCGACCTTGCAGAAACCATCGAAGTGAAATTTACCCCTGCAATACAGGCAAAGGCAGCGGAGCTCGGACATAACCCGACAAAGATATACAACTGGGTGAGAAACAACATCGAATACGTCCCGACATATGGAAGTATCCAGGGGGCAGACATGTGCCTTCAGACAAAGCAGTGCAACGACTTTGATACGGCATCATTATTAATAGTCCTTCTCCGTGCCTCAGGCATTCACTCCAGGTATGTCTATGGGACGGTTGAGATACCGATCGAAAAGGTAAAGAATTGGGTAGGTGGGTTTACCGATTCCATGGAAGCCCTCCGACTTCTTGCATCTGCAAGAATACCGACAAAAGGGATGGTAGAAGGCGGTGCAGTCAAATATGCCCGTATTGAGCATGTATGGGTAGAAGCATATATTGACTACATCCCATCAAGGGGCGCAAGGCACAGGGCAGGACAGGGAGACACATGGATACCGTTGGATGCGAGTTTCAAACAATACAATTACACTCAAGGGATAGACATTAAATCAGCAGTGCCTTTTGATGCTCAATCATTTATAGACCAGATCCAATCCACAGCCACCATCAACGAAACAGAAGGATATGTAACCAATGTAAATTCTTTATTCATCCAGCAGACAATGACGGATTATCAGACACAGGTGCAGAACTACATATCGGAGCATTACCCCAATGCAACAGTGGGAGACGTGCTCGGGAAGAAAGAGATACAGAAACAGGAATTCTCCTATCTGTTGGGGACATTGCCCTATAAGACAATAGTAAAAGGTGCAACCTATGCAAGCATCCCTGATACCCTGCGACACAAACTGAACTTCAACGTCATAAAGGATATCTACGACAGTGAATTGGGCACTCCGATTAACATAACCAAAAGCCTTCCTGAGCTTGCAGGGAAGAAGATAACGTTAAGCTATTCCCCAGCAACGGCACAGGATGAAGCAGTTATCAACTCCTATCTCCCAAAACCCCATGCAGACGGCACACCGATACAGCCCAATGAACTGCCTTCTTCTTTGCCCTCGTATCTGATAAACTTGAAACCGGAACTGAGAGTGGACGGCGTAGTAATAGCAACCGGGACAATTGTTACGATGGGGAGTACCGAGACATTCAATATGACATTCACCGCTCCCAAACAGAGCGCTGATGTGATAACGAATCCGATAGAGGCAGGGGAGTATCTGGGAATTGCCCTTGATCTTGGGAGGATATCGCCGGAGCAGATGACAGCTTTAAAGGCAAGGCTGGAGGCAACGAAGGCAAAACTGGAAGCAGGGAATTTCTCTCAAGTGACACAAGATGATGTCTTCGGAGATATGCTTTCTATTACTGCTACACTATATAATGCCCGCATAGATGGTTACGATATGGTATTAGCTCACTCATTAGGTGTAAAAGCTGTGAGAGTCCCGTCAGAAGCAATATTTCAGACTACTCTTGATGTAAATTATATCCTCGGCATACCCCTGCGCACCTTTGCGGGAGGATTAATGATGGATGCTGACCGCAATATTAGTTTTGTGAAGGCGTTAGATGGCAATACTAAAAAGACTGTCCAGTTCATGCAATACTCTGGAATAAACGGGTCGACTCAAGAGCATCGTGTACCAGAAAAGCTATTTTCAAGCACAGACGATGCTGTAGAGGGTATTTCAGCAGCAAAGGCATTGCAGATAGCAAATGACAGCGGAATACCTATATATACAATTACAAAGAACAATATTGATACAATCGCTCCGATATTGCAGATTGATGCCTCTGTTATAAATGACATACGCAACGCAGTGAACGCCGGGAAGGAAGCAATTGTATCAAAGACGAACATCAACTACCAGGGATGGATAGGGTGTGGTTATGTCATCGTGGATCCATCGGTTGGTAGCGCTGGTTATATGATAAGCGGTGGTATGAGTGGGGCTTATATTGTAAGCATGCTTGGCTTTCCGCCTCTTGTTTGGTCGTATATTGTACTTCATTCAGACTCATGGGAGGATGTCAAGTTATTTATAGAAAAGTTTGTTGGCTTCGAGATTACAGAGCCAAAGGATTGGTGTGGCTCGGAGGGCTCTGAATGGGTACCTGATTACCCCTTTGGAATCGATGCGCAGGTAGCGTGTATTAACCATGATAATTGTTATAAAGATGCGTCAACAGCGATTGATAAATTGCAATGTGACGTTATGTTGGGATGCGAATTGTATTATGATTGCATATTTCAAGGGCATGAAACTATTTTGTGTGGAGCCGTGGCAAATACTTATTCATTAGCGGTAATAATCTTTGGCTGGGAAGCATGGAGCAAAGCATGATGACCATGAAGACATACCAGAAACAAGAAGACAAAAATATAAGTAATAGTCATAAAAGGATTGTAATTAATCTTCCAATATTTGTTGGAATTATAGTTCTTTTCTTCACTAAAACTGCAGATTGGATATCATTTTGGATATCACAGCATAAGATTCCGAAAGGTGGATTATCCGGTTTCCTGATAGGCTTTCTTATAGAAACATTGCTCGCTCAAATCATTCCTTTTTTAGTAATTGCGATGATTGTTCGGGGCTTAGTCAGAAAAGGAGCGGATAAAACAGAAATATACATCAAATTATCGTTTATGCTCATTCCAGTATCCATTCTGACAGCATATTGGCTTTTTGTTCATATTGACCCATTTGCCCGTGGGTTGCTGCTATTTATTAATGGGTTTCTAGTACTTATTGGACTTTTATTGGGGATAGTTGTTTGCAAAATTATTAGATCACAGTGAAACAGAAAAGAAATACAAGGTCTGATACTGTTTGATTATTCGAAAGAATATTTTAGGCGATCTCTTGTATACAACTGCTTTGTCCTGCCATGACGAACTTGGAGACAAAAACGAACAGGGGTCACCCATTAAAAGGCCCCTTGTCAATAGACAAACGGCTGGTATCGGACATATAAAGAAAAATATTCCTTATTTCATCGCCATAAGGCATGTCCTGCAACTAAATCGCTCCCGGTATTTCTTTCTTTTAGGTTGCAGATAGTCTTGAACTATTCCGCACCAGTCACCCATCAGGATCAAGACTTGCAGGAGATCTGATTGTGTGTATAAGCGGAGAGACTTACTTCAGTCTCGAAGCCCCAGCGATACAAGACCCTTATTGCCCTCATGCCGTCCCTGGGTCGATTTGACCCCCAGAAAATCTTCGGTTCCATGCCGTGTCCAATCGGTTGATCACAGATCTTATACGACTTAGGGGACGTTGTTTCTAAAAGTGTAATTCTCTTGACAAACGAACGAGGCATCGTTAAACTCAACCATGCCACGGCAAGCCCGACTGGATCTTCCCGGTGCCCTGCATCATATCATGGTGCGGGGTATCAATAAAACTACTATCTTCGAAGACGAACAAGACAGGTCCCGATTCCTGGAGCGCCTTGGTCAGAATGTCACTGATGGGAAGTGCAAAATATACGCTTGGGTTCTCATGAGCAATCACGCCCATATTTTGTTTAAGAGTGGTAAAGACGGCGTATCCTCTGTTATGAGAAAACTCCTCACCTGGTATGCCCAAGACTATAATCGACGGCATAGCCGAACCGGGCATCTGTTCGAAAACAGGTACAAATCCATCCTCTGCGAAGAAGACAACTACCTTTTGGCCCTTGTCCGCTACATCCATTTGAACCCTCTTCGCGCACAGATCGTCAAGACCATAGAAGAATTGGACGACTATCAATGGAGCGGGCATCGTGACATAATCGGCAAAGCCAAAAACTCATGGATGGATACGGAGTACGTTCTGTTTCAGTTCGGCAGGAGCCGGAGGAAAGCGCTCCATGAATATCGGAATTTTATGAGGGAGAGAACTGATCAGATTCAGATTAAGGAATTAACCGGGGGTGGAATGATACGAAGCAGGGGAGGATGGTCCCAGGTGCTGGCCCTGAGGAGAAGAGGGCAGAAACAGGAATTCGACGAACGCATATTAGGCGGTGGAGATTTTGTTGCTAAAGTCCTGAAAGAGACTGAAGAACGACAACTACGGCAACTGAAGAATAGGCGGGCCGGTCGAACGATTCAGATGATCGTTGATGAAGAATGCCGGAAGCGGGGAATAAGCCCCCAGGAGTTGATCGGCGGCAGCAAGAGGCGCAAGGTGAGCGATGCGCGCTCAGTGATTGCCATGAGGAGCAGGGACGAGTTGGGAATATCATCGGCAGAGATTGCCCGCCATGTGGGTGTGAATACATCGAGCATCACAAGAGCAATAGAAAGGATAGGGAGGCGAGGTGGGTAAAGACACGATTAGAAGCAACGTCCCCAAGTTCATTTTTAACCTGCCCGGCTCTTTTCTTCTGAGAATCGGCCGACACTCCGGAAGAAACAGCCTCTCATTCAATCTGCTGAACAAGAAGGCTGTAGAACCCAAAACGAGAAAACTCATTGTCGATGCAGGCGAATATTGGCCGGTGGGATGGGTTTACGTTTCAGGATTATAACTGCCGTGATTGCATGAATTACGCATACGCATTTACGTGCTCGCTTTGTTCTTTGACAACCGACTGTTTATTCGCTTTCTCTGGTGCCTTGATGAATAAAGGGTAGCGGCTTTTTTATCAAAAAGCGTTGAATTGTGCGACGTGAGAATCTAAGACTTGATGAATAAAGGATTGCGACTCAATCTTTACTGTCTGGATTGCCTTTGATAATTGGACATCTTTCAAATATCTCGGCGTTACCTTTGTGAAAAGCCTGATTATGGTGCCTTTTGACAGGCCACATAAGGAGAGAAAAATTCTTTATTATCCTCCGCCATTGAATCTTGAGGCGTATTGCTTTAAGAAGAAAAGAGGGTGGTGAGCGATAATTATGATACATCATTTTTAATTACATGCTAAAATTGGAACAGGAGATAAAATGATTGACAGGATAATAAAAGACACAAAAGCAGTTTTTGGAAAAAACCTTGTATCAGTGGTGCTTTTTGGCTCGTATGCAACCGGGAAACAGAAGGAGGCGTCTGATATAGACATACTTGTTATTGCAGATAAACTGCCTTTATCAAGGAAAGAAAGGCTTTCAATTATTCTTTCAATAACCCAAAAATATCTGTTAAAAGGTAAAACTGTTTCTATTATTCTCAGATCGAAAGATGAAATAAAGAACGGATTTGAATATTATAATCCTCTGCTTTTGAGCATATCTGAAAATTACAGGCTGCTTCACGACAGAGAAAAATTTTTTTCATCCCTCATGAAGGGCATAAAAAACAGGATTGCACAAAGGGAAATCCAAAAGTTTTCCGATTTCTCATGGAGAATAGCTGTGTAATGCAACACGACAAGATCCGGAAAGAAGTCACTATTTCAAACAGTTTCATAAAAACTGCAAAATCTGATCTCAACTCTGCAAGAATTCTCTTAAAAAACAAAGAATACAATAATTCTCTATACCATAGTCAACAGGCTATAGAGAAAATACTCAAGGCCATGCTGGCTCTCAAAGGCTGTTTTATCTATAAGCATGAAGTAATAGCAGAATTCTGTAATGTGTTCAGGAGAACAATTCCTTTGGATTTCATAAAACTGGTAGAAGATAAAGGGTTTAAAATCGAGCAGGAGGGAAGCAGTTTCAGATATCCGGATTTCAGTGGGGTAGAAATTTTTAACCCTGTAGAAGAATTTGATAAAGAAGATGCTAAAGAAGGCTATAGGACAGCTAAAGAAATCATATCCAGAGCAAGAAAGGAACTAATAAAGATTAAAAAGGGGCTGTCCTAAGATAATTATAGAATGGCAAATCTCTATCTTACCGAGCAAGGCTCCGTTCTCCGCAAGACCGGGGACAGGCTTTATTGTGCAGAAGGACGGCGAAACTCTCCTGGACATACAATGCAGCAAGATAAACGCCATATTGATCTTCGGCAATGTTCAGTTCACCACCCAGGCGGTGCATGAACTTTTCGAGCACGGCATTGAGATGGCATTGCTTACAAGAACAGGAAGGTTAATAGGCCAGATAACGTCACCTGCGACAAAGAACATTGAACTCCGGGTCTTGCAATTCAAGAGAAATGACGATATTGCATTTAAACTTAATCTATCAAAAAGTATCGTTACCGGCAAGGTCGGCAATTGCGTCGCACTTCTGGAATCATTTTCATATAACCATCCAAGTGCCGATCTCGGCGTTGAAATTTCCGGGATTGAGGCGCTGACAAGAGATATTTCAGGATCAGCCAACGTTGCGTCGCTAAGAGGTATTGAAGGCACGGTTGCCAGAACGTATTTCAGCGGGTTCGGCAAAATGATTCTTGGCGAATTCACATTCGAAGGCAGAAAAAAGCATCCATCGACCGATCCGCTAAACGCGCTTCTTTCTTTCGGATACACATTAGTCTTCAACGAAATCTCCTCATTGCTGGACGGCCTCGGATTCGATCCCTACCTTGGCTATTTCCACGAAGTTGAATACGGCAGGGCGTCTCTGGCATGTGATATTCAGGAGGAATTCAGGGCGGCAGTTGACCGGTTTACGCTTTATCTTGTAAATAACAGGATGCTGAATAAAGACGATTTCTATCAAAACCAGAAAGACAGCAGCGTGTATTTGAAACGTGACGCAATGAAAAAATATTTCGGCGAGTATGAAAAAAATCTGAACCGCGAGTTTGTACATCCCGTCACAAAAGAGAACACCACATTGAGGAAGTGCTTCAGGATACAGGCGGAACGGTTGGCAAATGTTATTAAGAGCGGTGAAGTATACTCGCCGTTCAACCTTGAGGTCTGATATGTTTTATATTGTTTCGTATGACATTCCCAATGACCGGAAGCGGAATAAGGTTACAAAGACCCTCCTTGATTTCGGGGCACGGGTTCAGTACAGTGTTTTCGAATGCATACTTGATAGCAAACTGCTCGAAAAGATGACGACAAAGCTGGCAAAGATGGTATCCGACGAGGATAGCGTGAGGATTTATGCCCTATGCGCCAAGTGCGAGGGAGTAGCTAAGGTTCTGGGCAAAGGAGAACTCACAAAAGACGAGGATGTCTTTATTTTATAAATGGTTACACGAACTTTTGCGACGGGGCAAAAACAGGGGGTGGTTAGAGAAGATGATGAAACCTCCTGTATATAATGAATAATTTGTTCTTTGACAACTGAGGAAATTTCCTTATCTGGGTTGTTGAATTGTTGAAAAATCCAGGTTACAGGAATATATATTCTAACCAATTGATTTTATTGGTGAATAAGGAGGTGCCAAGAGAACCTAAGACTTGATGAATAAAGGATTGCGACCTTTGGATTCTCAATCCATCCTTGCATTACATTTGCATCAATACAAGAGAACCTAAGACTTGATGAATAAAGGATTGCGACCTGATACCAGACGACTCTTGCCTGCTCTGTTCATTAAGAGAACCTAAGACTTGATGAATAAAGGATTGCGACTTCTTCTCCGATCCGATTCTTCCCACAGATACAAGATCAAAGAGAACCTAAGACATGATGCTCCCGTGGTGCTGCATCATGTAATGGCAAGAGGGATAGAGCAAGGTCTGATATTCAGAGATGACCGTGACAGGGAAGACTTTATTCGGCGGTTAGCGGAACTTTCTTTGAAGCAGGCATGGATCATATATGCATGGGCTTTGATGCCCAATCATTTCCATGTCCTTGTCAGATCAGGCACCCCCCCTGTCGCGAAACCTGAGAGCATTAATGAAGCGGCTACGCAGGATACTTCAATCGTCGGCATAATAGACACGGTAATTTGATTATAATCCTTGGACATACAAATTATCCTTTAAAGTTATCATTTAAGTTATGGTTACTCTAAATTATGATATTGTATTTTAAACATAATTAATCATAATAATTAAAATAGATAATAACTATGTATTAAAAAATATACATAGAATTAAGCGATGACATTAATGAATTAAATATATTATTCATGTGATATAGATTAAATCTATTTGACTTATCGATATAATAAATATGATAATTCAACTGGAGGGTAGGGGGCTGGGGCCTCACCTGGTCTGCAAAACCAGTGCATGAGTGAAAAAAAGCTCATGGTGGGTTCGATTCCCACTTCCCTTCTCCAAAAACTTATCTTCATGAGAAAATCATGCATTACAGAATCCTCGGAACAGCAGGACATATCGATCATGGCAAGAGCGCCCTTGTAAAAGCTCTCACCGGGATAGATCCCGATCGCCTCAAGGAAGAAAAAGAACGAGGGATAACGATTGATCTTGGTTTTGCTGACCTGAGATATCCTGCTGGCCTTACCGTGGGCATAGTTGATGTGCCGGGTCATGAACGCCTCATCAGGAATATGCTTGCAGGAGCGGGCGGAATTGATATGGTTCTTCTTGTTATCGATGCAGACGAAGGAGTCATGCCGCAGAGCAGGGAACACCTTCATATATGCAATTTACTGAGAATTAAAACCGGTATTATCGCTATAACAAAGGTAGATATTGTAGACGATGAATGGCTCGATCTGGTAAAGGAAGATGTCAGGGCCTTTGTTGCGGGCTCATTCCTTGAAAATGCACAGATTGTTCCTGTCTCTTCGAAGACCATGCTGAATATCGAACTGCTCAAAGATAAGATCAGGGAAGTTGCTTTAACAGTTATTCCAAAATCTGCAAAGGGTATTTTTCGCTTACCCATAGACAGGGTCTTTACCTTAAAAGGGTTTGGAACTGTTGTAACAGGTACTGCTGTTTCAGGGGTCATATCCTTGAATGATGAAGTAAATATTCTTCCGAGCAATATCAAAAGTAAAGTGCGAGGCCTGCACAGTCATGGCAAGTCTATTGAAAAAGCCTATGCGGGACAAAGAGTTGCAATTAACCTTCAGGGTGTTGAGAAAGAGGCATTAAAAAGGGGTGATGCAGTAGTTATGCCCGGCAGGTTCATCCCTTCAACCGTGATTGATGCAAAATTGGAACTCCTTCCCAATGCACCGGAACTGAAGAGCAGGGACATCGTACATCTCCATAGCGGGACGTCAGAAAACATGGCGAGGATTATTTTATACAAAAGGAAAAAAATGGGGCCGGGTGAATCATGGTATTGTCAGTTCAGGCTTCAGGAACCGGTTATAGTCATGTCAGGCGACAGATTTATAATCAGAAGATTTTCACCGCTTGATACTATAGGGGGCGGAGTGATTCTCGATCCCACTTCTTATAAAATGAGCCATAGGAGAAATCTTGAAAGCCTGCCCATTATGGAAAGTGGTTCACTGACGGAAAAAATCGAAGCAAAAGTAATGCGTTCAGGTATTCAAGGAATATCTGCTCCTTTCATTGAAGGCTGGATTCATGCAGATATCCCGGTTATTCACAATGCTATTACAGAACTCAGGGAAAATGGTAGTATTCTCATGAACGGCGATTTGTTGATACATAAAAATATATTTCACCGTGTTGGGGAGCTCGCGAAAAGTGCGCTGATCTATTTCCATAAAAAAAATCCCCTCAAAGCCGGAATGCCGAAAGAGGAACTCAGAAGTTGCCTGAATATGCAACCAAAATTCTTTGACTTCATCGTTGCCAAATTACCGGAATTAATTATAGAGAGAGATATTGCAAGATTTTCTTCGTTCATTACCTTATTAACACAGGAGGACAATGAACTCAAAAACAAAGTCCTTGCAATTATTGAGAAATCGGGATGTCGTCCTCCACTGAGAGAAGAAATCTGTCAAGCACTCCTTGTTGAACCGGGCAAGTTATCAGATATCATGAAAATTCTCACAAAACAGGGATTACTGATAAGAATAAACGATTCACTTTATCTCGCATCATCGATATTCAAAAAAATAGTAGAACAATTAAAATTATTCTTTGGTACGAAATCCGGGATGACTGTTAAGGAATTCAAGCAGTGTTGCGGAGTTGGAAGTAAATATGCCATCCACTTTCTCGACTATCTCGATTCTGTTCAGGTTACACGACGGATAGGGGATATAAGGATATTACTGAAAAATGAGAACGAGCAGGAAGAATATATTGCAGAGCACGTTTTGCATTAACATGTTCTGCCGTACTTGTTCGGTTGAGTTCCATGACCAGCAATGTCAACCCTTTCAGACCTTTCACCTATGACAATATTTTACGTAGTTATCTTTATCTGCATTTATGGGTATAATGTATAAAAATGCAGGGAGGTGCTCGCTGTGTTTGTGATCGATATACCGGGATATGGGCTTCTCGAACTCGAGCATTTTGTAACTGACTTTTCGGGGACGCTCTCCGAGGATGGAATCATTCTAGAAGGGGTTAAGGAAAAACTCAACGAACTTGCGCAACACCTGAAGATTCATATACTAACCTCGGATACATTCGGAAGCGCCAGGGAAGAACTGCGAGGAATAAATTGCATAGTTCATGTACTTGAAGGTGAAGATCATACGGCACAGAAGGAAAATTACGTAAAGAGCCTTGGCGCTGAAAGAGTCGCAGCGCTCGGAAATGGAAACAATGATTCACGGATGCTGAGAGCATCAAAGCTCGGAATTGTTCTATGTCTCAGGGAGGGCTGTTCACGAAAGACTTTCTGCGCGGCACAAGTTTTTGTAGTGTCTCCCATTGATGCGATTGAACTGTTTCTCTATCCTAAAAGGCTTACTGCAACCCTGAGAGTTTAGCCCGGTTAGTCATTAAATCCCAAGTAAATACGGCGGATACAGTATTTATTATCAGATATGAATGATCAGGCTCGACGGGAGAGCTTACAGGAAAAGGCCTGACTTCATCAGAGAAATTCCCCCGGTCAATGTAACGCGTAAACAACCGGAACAGTAATCTCCGCCTTGACCGGAGGAGGAGGGAAGGGTGAGGCCCTCTTGACTGTTTCCACTGCATTTTTGTCGAGAATGTCTTTCCCCGAGCTTTGTTTGACCTTGATGTCACTGATACGTCCGTCACTCAGAATGAGGAATGAAACGGTCACTTTCCCCTGCCAGCCCATATGGCGTGCAAACATGGGATACGTAATGTTTTTCTGGATTAAATCACGGATATAGAGAAAGTTATTCTTAACATAAAGCGTATATGGGGGGACCGGCATATCCTGTGAAGCTGATTTTTCCCCTTCATCATTCCTTGAGAGAAGAACTCCGCTTGCGAATGCAGAGAAATCGGCAGAGTGAGGCAGTTTGCTGGTCGACTCATTCTCTGGTTTTTCCTCCGGGGAAGTTACAGGCAGTGTTTCTCTGCTTGGCGATTTTGTATATTCCACGACTGTTTTTTGTGGAATACCTTGCAGTGGCAGTTCAGGCCTTGATGGTTGTATGAGATTTTTCTGCCTGGTGTTTGCTGCGTTCCTGAGTATTTCTTCTGAAGGAAGATGCATATGGTTCTGAGTCTCTTTCTCCAAAACATCCAGAGTTGATAAGTTAATGACCATTACTGTTTCCCTTGTCATCAGACGGGTGCTGACGGTGAGCAGAGAAAGGATAATCAGGATATGCACAAGGAGGGAAAGCTGGAATGCCTTGATGTGATTTTTCATATCTTTCAAGTCAGGTAATTTGACTGCTCTTATTGTAGCAAACGGAGGATAAAATATAAATTGGTATAAGTTTCTTGAGGGGGAAAAACAGGTAGGGGGTGGTCACTTTCTG
>JAGVOC010000315.1 GCA_020052975.1 Desulfobacterales bacterium
ATCGGCAGCTTTTGGAGCATTCATGGGGCTCATTATGGGCAACAATTCCTATTTCGACCATTTTTTTTGATCGTCTTAAACCGTTTTGCAATTGGCTCAGGTATTTAACAATTATGGATCACCTCCAGATTAGTTGGTGATCCCGGAATTCAAGGGGTCAAGGGTTCAGGGATTCCAGTGAGATGTCAAAACCCTTCAGAAACATATGCAAAATATTTTAGTCAGCGCATGCCTGCTTGGAGAGAGGGTCCGCTACGACGGATTGGTTCTTCCGGTTTCAAACAGGCTTATTGATGCTTTAAAACAAATGGCAAATGTTATTCCCTTTTGCCCTGAAGTAACAGGGGGGCTGCCTGTCCCCCGGTTTCCATCTGAAATATCAGGCGGAGACGGAAGCCTGGTTATGGACGGAAAGGCAGTTGTAAATGATATAAAGGGAAATGACGTTACTTCTTATTTTATAACCGGCGCAGAAAAAGCGTTTGAAACGGCCATGAAAAACAATATCAGGGCAGCAATTCTGAAGGAAAAGAGCCCTTCATGCGGAAGCGCTTTAATCTATGACGGGACTTTTACAAAAATTCTGAAATCCGGCAGAGGAGTAACGGCAGCACTTCTTGAAAAGCATGGAATTCATGTTTTTAACGAAAAAGAGATTGAAGATGCTCTCGCATTTATTGAAACAATAAAATGGCCAAGATAAATCAATGACGATGGTTTTTGACACTGATATTGTTTTAATATATATTCCCCCGCGTTGATAGTCCATATAATCATAATCAACAAATGATGGGCTCGTAAAAAGTCGAAATTCAGACGGCAAAGTAAAAAGCTCATTATGCAAGGCGCACGAATCTTGAGGAATGAAGCGTACTAACTGGTACGCTGCAATGATTCACCCTGTTGAATCGGCCCTGCCGTCCCGCGCAGCGGGAATTCAACAGGGCGGGGATGAAGTGCAACACAGCAGAATGACTTTTTACGAAGCCGTCAAAAATGTTAAGGCAAAGATGCAAATGGAAACAGAAGAAAAAAACTCGAAATCGGCTCCCGGATGGGAAAACCGAACTTTATGCCCGGACGGGAACTGCATTGGCATAATAGGGCTCGATGGCCGCTGCAGGGAATGCGGAATACAATTCAGCTCTCCGGAATCCGGGCCTCAAACAACCACCGAAATTGCCGATATTCCTTCCTGCAATAATGAACCGGATGCGGAGTCCGACCCGGTATGGGAAAACCGCATTTTGTGCCCGGACGGGAACTGCATTGGCATAATAGGCCCGGATGGCCGCTGCAGGGAATGCGGTAAGCCGCTATAAAAAATAAAGTAGTCATCCGGATGTCAAAAACGGCATAAGGAGCCGTAACTAAAGGATCAAAAAAAGAACAGGTTATTTCGTAACGGCTCCTAAAGAAGATTGATGCTGCGAAACCGCTTTACAAGATACCTGTCATGAAAGATACAGATTCTAAAAATTCTTCAAAAATTTCCGCACTGATTGTTGCAGCATCAAGCTCTTTTCTCACGCCTTTTACGATATCTTCTGTGAACATAGCACTTCCTTCCATTGAACGGGACTTCCAGATCAATGCCCTTCTTTTAAGCTGGATTGCGACCTCATACCTTTTATCCTCCGCCATATTCCTTTTACCTTTCGGAAAGCTCGGCGATATTTACGGAAGAAAGAAAATATTCAGGTATGGCATAATAATCTTCACTATCTCGTCGTTTCTTGCCGCATTTTCAAACTCAGCCGGCATGCTCATATTCTCCAGAATCATTCAGGGGCTCGGCAGCGCCATGATTTTTGCTACAGGAATTGCCATAATCAGCTCCGTTTTCCCTGCCGAAGAAAGGGGCAAGGCTTTCGGCATAACCGTTGCGGCTGTCTACTCCGGCCTCTCTTGCGGCCCCTTTTTCGGAGGCCTTCTCACACAGCATTTTACATGGAGAAGCATTTTTGTTGTCAATATTCCGCTCGGAATCATAATCATTCTGCTCATCGTCTTTAAACTGAAAGGGGAATGGGCCGACGCAAAGGGCGAAAAATTCGATGTCAAAGGCTCCGTAATATACGGCCTTTCGCTTATCGCCCTGATGTTCGGAGTTACGCTCCTTCCCGGCATATCCGGCTTTGCTTTAATCATAACCGGTTTTTTCGGACTCTTTCTTTTCATTAAACTGGAAAAAAGCATCAGATACCCTGTATTTGATGTGAATCTGTTCGGGACAAACAGGGTCTTTACCTTTTCATGTTTCGCCGCACTGATAAACTACAGCGCAACTTTTTCCGTAACATTCCTTACAAGCCTTTTCCTTCAATATATAAAAGGACTCTCCCCGGGAGACGCCGGAATGATTCTTATATCCCAACCGATAATGATGGCGCTCTTTTCACCTGTTGCGGGAAGACTTTCGGACAGAATCGAGCCGCGTATTATTGCGTCTATCGGAATGGCAATAACGGCATCCGGACTGATATTCCTTTCGATGATAAGGGAAAGCACCGGCCTTGTTACGATTGTGACCTGTTTGATGCTTCTCGGGTTCGGTTTTGCGCTTTTTTCCTCTCCCAACATGAATGCCATAATGGGCAGCGTTGAAAAAAAGTTATACGGGATAGCCTCAGGATCGGTCGGCACTATGCGTCTTCTCGGGCAGATGCTGAGCATGGGAATTGTCACTCTTATATTCGCAATTTTTATCGGGCGTGTTCAGATAACGACCCTATACCATCCTGTATTCGTAAAAAGCTTCCGGCTGGCACTCGTGATCTTTTCAGTGCTCTGCACAGGAGGAATATTCCTCTCGCTTTCAAGGGGCAAACTACGCTAAAGCAGATAATTATAAGATTGAAAGAAAACCTCTGAACAGCATTATGTTTGACTTAACATTATGATTATAATATGTATAAACGAATTGCATGAAAATAAAAATTAGTCGTCACTGCCGATCCTTGAATGCGCAAGGATGAACTGATGAGAGAACCTATATGGCCAAACTCAAAAAAAGACCGAAGCGCGTGTTAGTTGTTGATGATGATGAAAATATCCGGTGCCTCGTTTCCGAGCTTCTCAAGAAGTTAGATTATGAGGTGACATGTGCCGTAAACGGCCAGGATGCCCTGCAGATATACAAGCAGGGACGCTTCGATATCGTGTTGTCGGATCTTATAATGAAACCGATGGATGGATTAGAACTTCTCAATAAAATAAAGGCGATTAATCCTGCCGTAATATTCATCATGATCACCGGCTATCCATCAATAAAATCAACTATCGAAGCTATAAGAAAAGGCGCAAGTGATTACATCACCAAGCCATTCAATATTGATGAAATTAATATGAAGATCGAAAGAGCCCTCCTTGAACGGAGTCTTCATGAAAGATTGAAGAACATCAAAGGGATAGTCTGGGCTCTCATTATTTCCATCCCCGTTTGGCTCATTTTAGGAATCATCCTCGCAAGAGTTTTGAGGTAGTGAGCTTTAACGGAAGTTTCTGATCAGGATTAATACCTATCTTTTTATATCTCCATGTTATCCAGTTTTTCAGATCCGAACAATACCATCTCCGAAAAACTGCATACCCGAAGGTAGTATAGGGGATATTCGTGCAGAGCGTGCATGGCTGGGTTTATTGAGCGGCGACTGGCGTTATGAAGGTAAAAAGGGGTACGACATTATTCCTTCCTTGAAAAACAATAAATAATTGTTTATATTGATTGAAATTTTATCAACTTTTTAAGCCAGATTAGATGGATAATGTATGAATACAACTCAATGGAATAAGAACCTTTATCTTATCAACTTTGCGCTTCTATTCACACACGAAATAGATTCGGCTTTCTGGAAGGAATGGGAGCTTTTCCATCTCCCCGGCGGCATACAGGGATTTTTAATTGCAAACTTTATACTCCTGCTTATTGCCCTTCACGGTTTCAGGAAACTTCTTGAAGGTAAAAATTCCGGACATATCTTCTCCCTGCTGCTTGCAGGCGGAGGAATTTTTGCCTTTATTATTCATAGCTATTTTATTTTAGCGGGGCGCAATGAATTTACGCTCCCTGCTTCTATGATTCTGTTGGTCTTGATTTTTACTGTATCTGTTTTTCAGGCATATTACACGATAAAAACTATTAAGTTATAAAAGGAGACATTCATTATGAAAAAAATTATCAAGCTAATGCTGTTTTTTTCTCTGTTTTATTTCCTTTCACTCGGCATTGCCTTTGCAAGTAAGGCATCTATATCATTATCAGCCCCCGAATCAGCTCCAAAAGGCACCGAAGTCACTATCAAGGTGAATGTGACACATAGCGGCAACAACATGTTCCATTACACCAACTGGGTGTATGTAAAGGTAAACGGGAAAGAGGTAGCAAGGTGGGATTTTTCGGCGATGAAGACACCCGAATCGGAAAATTTCACAAGAGATATAAAATATACGGTAAATGAGCCTGCTCAGATAGAAGCTGAAGCAAACTGCAATATTCACGGAAGCGCCGGGATTGCAAAAGCGGGGATTACTGTAAAATAGTTTCCATCCGGAAATGGCTCTTTTGCGCGATCTCTGTGTCAATCTGCAAGATTTCTTGTGCGACAGACTATGCGTATGTCTCCGCACAATCCCTTGATTTCCTTGAGCTTGCCCAAAATTGCCGATTTCCGGATTGGAAACTCAACTGTATCCAAACTTTATTTCCGGATGGACACAAAAGAACAATTACGGCTTTCAAATATCTCCTTGAATGCCCCGGTTCATGGCTTTGGTTTATGGTTTCCGGGTCCCAAAAGCTGTAAGCTTTTCCGTTCACTATTCACCATTCACTATATACTGTTTTAGGGGATATTATTTATGACTATCGGAGGAGTTTCAATTATCCTGATCGGAGGCTTGGTTAATCTGATCTTGCTTTTATTTCAGCTTCTATCCGGCCTTCATTATATCAAAGTACCATTTGGAGTGCACAAAAAAACAGGCATTGTCCTGGTTTTTTGTGCGATAATCCATGGCATATTGGGCTTTATTGCCCAAAGCTGAACTATTTCTTTATCCTTTCTTGTTTATTCATGACGAAGCGCTTCGATAGGATCAAGCAATGCGGCCTTCCTTGCGGGAAAGAACCCGAAGACTACGCCCACTGCGGCAGAAAATACAAATGCAATGACAATTATTCCAATGTTAAGAATAAGTGGCACCTTCAGGGCACTTGCGCCGGCTGCGGCAGCCGCGATCCCGAGTATTATTCCTATTATACCCCCGAAGCATGAAAGAACAACCGCCTCAATAAGAAACTGCATCAGAACCTGTTTTTCCATGGCTCCTATGGCGAGCCGTATGCCTATTTCCCTTGTCCTTTCTGTAACTGAGACAAGCATGATGTTCATTATG
>JAGVOC010000226.1 GCA_020052975.1 Desulfobacterales bacterium
AGAATCGGCAACATCACCACTGATTACAACATAAATAACGAGGCAATCTAAGAAACTATCTTTCACTGCGTTGTATAGAGAATCTAATTTGTGCTGTACAGGATTATTTTCTGATAAGAAATGAATATCTGACAGATGGATAATACCAACGTTTAATTTAGTAATATTTTCCAATTCAGCCATTTACACGACCTTCTAAAATTGTGTTCCTCAATTGCCATCAATCATCCAACATAGTATTGACAGTTTTAATCTACACCATTTTTGCTATTTTGTGAAGCATCTATTTCATAAAGATACTACAAGATTCTGCAAAACCTCATTTCGGGTGATTTGTCAGAATGAGGAATAAAAATGGCTTAATCAGAAAATAGGTCATGGTCAGGGCTATTTTGTTAGCATTTCGACGTTTACTTGGGACGAGTCTCGTGCTGAAAGAGTACCTTTTTATTTTTGCATCTTTCAGTCGGAACTACTCATTTCTGAGATAATCACCTAACGCGGACTTGCAGATTTGTTTGCAGGATTATATTCTCACAGTTACAAACGTTTTGTTCCGATCAAAATATCCCGTTTCATTCTTTTCATAACAGATAACCATAGGTTCGGATTTTTCACGCAGGGAGCATTATATTTTAAGCACTTTAAGGCTTATCGCTTTCTCCCTAAAGTCCGCGTTCGTAATGATTATACAAGAGATGCAGAGTCCATCCTGATATGATTGACTCACCTTTGTGATGTACGTCTCGTAATAAACACCGTCAGATTTTCTTGCGGGGAGACTTTCAAAGCGAAACGGATGGTAGCTCATTTAGAATTGTGTTTAGTTCCTATAAAAATAAACGGACTGAGGCAGAAATCTTGCCGTAGCAGATATTTCTATCTTACTGCGCAGGTTTTTGGTGTTGCTGAAAACAGAATACCGAGAGCGCTGAGTGTCACATGCACCTACAGGGTGTTAAAAGTGACAGAATACGAAAAATGATAATTTTCAGGAGAATTATTTAACGGCGCTCTTCAGTGAAATGGGCACGAATGCAAAAACAGTGCTGCTCCGCGGCTTCAAAAAAGTGTCCGGGCAGCGACCCTTCTCGTCATGCACCTTCCCAGTGCCGGTAGTCCAGATGGGTTCGCATGCGATGTAAGTAATAATCTCCCTCTTTAGCCCCTCTCAGATCTTCTTTTCTATTTGAATAGATCCTTTAGGCTTAATTCAATCTTAAAAGACAGTACCCTTGCAACCTTGGTAAACAGTCCTTCATGTGGTTTAAAGCAAATCCGGGTCTGAATTGATTTTCCCTTTGGAGTGATGCTTATGCTGGTTTCACCCTCCACTCTAAGGCCTCGCTCCTTAAGGATATCAACAGCTTCAATCATTTCCTCTGCCTTCGGAAAGATCGATTGAAATTCCGGAGTCCTGTTCATCTTCCAGTCGGCTGTTATAGAAGGCTTTTGCATATTGATAATTTAATGGAGGGAGGGGGCGTTGTCAAAGGTCTCAGCACTTTTAAAAAATATTGACTATAAGTAAAATAGCAAAGGGTTAATCTCGTTGAAGGTTTGAGAATGATTGAATTCCTTCTGATTTGCTTCGGTAATTCTATGGGAAATCATGTATGACCCCGGAAAAATGAAAGGCCAGGACTTTACGCGAATCCGATGCTATGCCTTATCGATCCGTGGAAACACCGGGCAGCACCCTCAAGACTGACTGCATATCGCTTCCTCCCGCATCTTCCCATCACCTCCTAATTAAAAAAACAATTCCTCCAGTCTTATTTGCTGGTTGCATGCGACCGATCATAAGCAAATTATTTAAAATACTTTACAGTTGTTTACATGGTTAGTTATTATTAATCAAATATTTCTTAAAACCTATATTTTAAAATCTAAAACGATATTTTAAAGGATCATGCAATGTCAAATGGGGTGGGATACTCAGTAGGAATATTAAATACTCCATTTAAGGTAAGTTAATGTTCGCTCTCTATTCTTGCTAAAAGAAATCAACTATGCACAAAGATATTACAAAAAATATTTTGATAGTTACAACAGAATATGCTCATGAAAAATGCAATGCCCACTGTGGAGCGGGTTTTTATATTACTAGGATGGCAAAAGCATTACACCGGTCCGGTTATGCTCTTAACATAGTAACCTTAGTAAAGAAGGGTGAAAATCCGTTTGTTTTGAAGGGTAATCCAACTTTATATGCTGAGTCGGACAATCTCTCAATGTCAAAGAGGCTCAGGGCACTATTTAACAGTAATAAGAAGATTGATTTGATTATTCGCAATGACTATATTCCGGGTATGAGCCCTACAACAGAAATAACAAATAGGAAATGCCGAGTAATTCAAGTAATTCATCACGGCTTTGAGCATTACCTCCCCGGATTTTCACTTCCGGAAAAAAAGAAGGGAAAGAGAGTATTATTTTTTAATCTTATTTGCAATTCTGCGGATAGGGTTATAACAGTCTCAAGCTGGATGGCCAAACAAGTGCTCCGAAGAGACTTTGGCTTTAATGGTAAAGTAGATATAGTTTCTGGAGGGTTTTCATGGAACAGAATACGGAGGGGAAAACATATTATTTTTCAAGCTCGGCTTGATACACAGGCCAGAGTTGAACAGAAGGGATTAGCGTGTGCATTGGAGGCGATAAAGATTTTAAAAAAGGATTTTAAACAATCGGTTACCTTAATTCTGGCAGGGCCGATTGCTGCAAAGAGAGGTAAGAATAGAATCGATCATGCTATACTTCTACAAATGGCAGACGAGAAAGGTCTTAAAGATGATGTGGAGATTATTGATAGATATGCTAATCCTTTAGAAATCGCAGCATGCACTTTAGGTATTCTCCCAAGCACTGTGGAATCTTTTGGTATGACTGCACTGGATTTTCTCGCATCTGGAAAGCCAGTTGTCACAACAGATATTGGTGGCTTTCGGGATATTGTTCCCAAAAAATATCAAGTCCCAGTAAACAGTCCTAGAAAACTAGCTGAAAAGATAAACGAACTGATTGATTCGTTTGAGTGTGGAAAATTGGGAAAACTGGTTAAGAATACCCAGGGAGAAATACAGAAGAATTATTCTTTTGAGGCGAGAGCCAAGCGATTTATCGAAGTAATTGAAGATGTATGCGCATTGGGAATGTCTAGGCAAGTATATTTGGAAAATTCTGAAGAGTACAAGATACTAAGTACACAGAATTTTCTGAAAGAACATGAAAATCTTAAGTAAAATTAATCTGAAAATCTGCAGAATTAGAATTGTCATGTATACTCACGGCAACTTAAGACGTCGCTCCTAAAACAGGTTCTATGTTATCCCTTTCTGACATTATTTTATTTAAGTTGTTCTCTAAGATTATTGATAAAATAATTAACTCGTTCCATGCGCTGATTCCAAATGTCGGAGCAGCAACATTTAGAAAAATTGGTCTGAAAAAGATTTACTCAAGGGAAACTCTTGATCATGTTTTCAAAATTCTTATAGATAAGGCAACAGCCAATGATGAAGTTCTCATTGTGGGGCGCACACTTCGTTGGGTGGGTAACAAATCTGAGGAAATACTAAACGGTTTAGCAAAAGGTGTGGATTTTAAATTGCTATGTCTAGAGCCAAATGAAGTTTTTTTAGTGAACACAAAAATGCTCGATGCTGACATTAAAATTATCCGCAAGGATCTTGATTCTGCCTTTGGCTATTTTGAAGAAATTTGCAAGAAGGCTGTTAAAGAAAATCATAGAGGCTCTTTTATAATTAAAACCTGTGATTTTATTATTCCTAATAGTCTGACTTCTTTCAAAGGGAGTCGAGAGTGTACTATTATTTACGATTTCAGTTTTGGTGTTGATAAAGCTGATAAATATGCTTTGCGATTTGAAAGGCGTCAAGGTGATGATAATAAATTTTGTAAAAGACTTTATGAGTTTTATAAAAATATATTTGATAACGGAAAGACGAGGATAAGATATTTACCCGGCGGTGTAAATGTCGATTGTCTGAGTTCAATATCTATCGGCGAAATTCAAAAAGATGTAATTGATATTATAAATAGTCATCTTAATGGATTCCCACATGTAGGAGATTCAGTTAAAGGAGATAGTTTTAGAAACAATCTGATAACAAATTATCTATCTGATATGCCAGATCGCTTTGCGACCATAATTAAAGAAGATTACCGAGTGCCACCACCTATTTGCGTTCAACTTGAAGTTGCCAATAATTCGTGCAATTGTAAATGTAAGATGTGTAAGCGCTATATGTGGCCTGAGGGGAATCAATTAAAACTCGAAGAAATACAAAAATTAATAGATTCTCTTGTTACTTTTGGCGTAAAGACTCTTGTTATTTCGGGAGGAGAGCCTTTTTCCCGCGGAATGGAACTTGTACAGTCTCTAAAATATGGCCGAGAAGCTGGGCTGAGAATGGGTTTACTCACAAACGGCCTTGGTGTCGAGTCTGGTCATGTGCCTTTGATTTTGGAAAACTTGGATTGGATTAGAATTTCCTTGGATGGAGTGGGAAAAACCTACGAAAAGATTAGAGAGATTCCCTTCGAGAAGGTTAAGAATTTTTTCGACTTTTTGATTCAACGGCCCCCAGAGTCTACAAGGGATTGTGAAATAGGAATCTGCTATTCTATTCAAAAAGAAAATGCCTCGATTAAAGCAATAAAAGAAATGTTAGAATTTTGCGAGTATCTCAACAAATCTTATAAGGAAAAACATAATGCAGGAAAAGATCTAATTAAAAGACTCGATTTTAAGTTTGCTCATGGTTCTAAGAATATTGACCGCGATGTATCTAAATTTCTTTGCAGTCATTCCCAGATCAGTAAACTGAAGGAGGAAATTGACAAAAACCCGGACTGGATTAACAAACCCCTTATGTCTGTTGATTATGTTAGAAATATATATCTCAGACCAGCCCTTAATTATACATCGATCGAGGAAATTTGTGATGGCGAACCATTTAGGTCTTTTTATGCCAAGAAAAATATAATTTGTTTTACTCCTTATATTTTCTCTCTGATAGATGCGCAAGGAGATGTGTATCCATGTTGTTATACTCATTACAATAATTATGATTTTCACATCCACGAAACGAAATCTAAGAAATATAAAATGGGAAATATTCGGGATTACTCTTTTGATTTCAGGAACTTATGGAGGTCTCCAGAATACCAGGCATTTAGGAAAGAATTTCATCCTGTGCGTCTGGGGGAACATAAACCATGTGGAGAATGTACTAGGCACTTCTTGCATAATGATATCCTTACTAAATTATTTACATATTATAAAACGCTATGGGAGCCTTGGAATGTAGAAAAAGCAGATTTTAAAAAAGCAATTTCGGAGAGCAGAAATTTGGATAATAGCATGTTGTTCCCGCAGGATAGTATTGTATGGTTTTAAGCAAGAAGTGGGAGTTTTTACATCACAAGTGTCGTGTTTTACCGAGAAGACCACGCTTTGTTTGTTTGAAAGGGAAACAAATATTAATGACGGCTATGTTTCCTCTCGTAATGGTTACTGCACCAGCCGATGCGGTCTCGTTTAGTTGTGGCTGGAACATTTACTGAACAGGACGTTTCTTTAAGATGAAGGAGTGACAAATCTTTCACCGTAATGCTATCGTTTGTTTCGAATGACATTCGCCGGTTTTCATCGGAAAGCGTACCTCTCTCTTTGCAGGTGCAGTCTACTCCCGACCTTTTCTTGTGAAAGGAAGTTATAATACTTGAGGCACTGCAATAGCTTGACAAGTATAGCAAAAGGCCGGAAGTCAAAAGAGAAAGGAACTATGAGCAAGCCTTTCCCGAATAAAACAAACGTCTCACCGTATATTACCCCTGAAGGACATAAACATTTAAGCGAGGAACTCTCCTTTCTGTGGAAGATCAAACGCCCCCAGGTTACTCAGGCGGTTGCTGAGGCTGCGGCTATGGGGGATCGTTCCGAGAACGCAGAATATATCTACGGGAAAAAGCAGTTACGGCAAATTGATTCCCGCATACGGTTTCTTGCGCGCAGATTGAATGAGTTGATTGTAGTGGACAGAACACCTAAAGATACTTCAAGAGTTTATTTTGGCGCATGGGTTGAAATTGAGGATCCCGAGGGGAAGGTGTCCCGATATCGCATTGTCGGTCCTGATGAATTTGATGCTGAGAGGGATTTTATCAGTATCGATTCCCCGATGGCAAAAGCATTGTTGCGCAGGACGAAGGGGGAAGAAGTTCTTGTGCGCAGACCTGACGGTACAACTTCTTTCGTTGTGATATCCATCCGTTATTAAATAGAAAGCGAACGGCATACTATTTTCACCTGTTTCGGAAACCCATATTCATGAATACCACGATTGGCGGTATAATACTTCTATGACAAGAACGCCGAGTCCAAGTTACGCGATAACACTGAGGATCGAGATGCCTCATCAGCCCGGAATCTTCGGAAAGATTGCGACTGCAATTACCGGGATCGACGGTGAT
>JAGVOC010000334.1 GCA_020052975.1 Desulfobacterales bacterium
ACATAAACGGAAATGTCCTTTCAACAAGCACAACGAATCTCACAATCAGCAGTGATATTAAGCCCTCTGTGCTTCTCAAAGGACAGATATCCGTGGACAAACAGAGCGTACTCCAGGGAGAACCGGTGAACATAAGCTACAGTGTCACCAATGTCGGAAACATCGACCTCCCGCAGGTCGACCTCTCGGTCCTTATGGCCCATGTGGTGGAACTGACTGCATACAACACACTGACAGACCATACCTCGCTCAGCATGAACCAGAGCTACGTAAACACGAAACCGCTGAGCACAGACACCTACAGCGCAAAGGACTATCTGGTAATCCTGAGAGCGAAGATAGGAGAAGCAGAAGAGACACTGGCAAGCACTTACTTCAGAGTTGAAGGCGCTCCTTCAGCCCCGTCGCTCCATTCGCCGCAGGATGGCTCAGATATCGAGACATACACACCGGAACTTGTTGTCAACAATGCTTCCGATCCGAATGACGATGACCTCACCTATGAGTTCGAACTCTATTCAGACAGCGGATTGACAACCTTTGTTGCTTCATCGGACATGCTCCCTGAGAGAGAGGGCATAACGTCTTGGCAGGCGCCTCTCACCCTTCAGGAAAATCAGACCTACACCTGGAGGGCAAGGGCCTATGACGGACTCCTTTATGGAGCATGGATGACTCCCGCTTCATCCAGGGTGAACCTTTATAACGATCCACCCACCGCGCCGACGCTTTCCTCACCTTCAGATAATTCAGAGGTGGACGTCCTGACGCCGCTCCTTGTGGTCAACAACGCCTTTGATCCCGACAGCGATAGTCTTACCTACAACTACGAACTTGCGCTCGATTCAGGCTTCATGAACATCGCAGCATCAGCGGCGGGCATATTCGAAGGGCAGGGCACAACATCATGGCAGGCACCTATGGAACTGATGGACAACACCCGGTATTACTGGCGCTCTCAGGCAGATGACTGGCTGAATGTGGGGCCATGGATGGAGACTGCGACATTCTTTGTGAATACAGGCAATGACGCTCCGGATGCGCCGGTGATTATCTCACCGCCAGACGGTTCAGAGATAAATACGACATACACGGATATCATAGCCTCGAACACAACCGATCTTGACAATGACACACTGACCTATATCTTCGAACTCGACACAGTGAATACCTTTGATTCACCTGATCTGAGAATATCAGGCACTATCCCTGAAGGATCCGTGACAACCACATGGCCTGTGGAAGGACTTCTTGAAAACACAGAATACTTTACAAGGGTAAAGGCAAGCGACGGTATTGCCGAAAGCCAGTGGTCGGAGGTAGTCCGATTTTTCGTCAATACTGTGAATGAAGCTCCTTCGACCCCAACTCTTTCTAACCCGTCTGACGGAGCGGGAGTGAATGTCTTCACACCTGCCCTTTCGGTGCATAACTCTACAGACCCTGACAGAGATATTCTTATATATGAATTTGAGCTTTATGATTTTTCTATGAACCTCGTATCGTCAATTGCAGGAGTGGAAGAGACCCCTGATATTACCTCTTGGACCGAACCGGTTCCTCTTACAGAGAACTATACTTACTATTGGCAGGCGAGGGCATTTGATGGAGAACTCTATAGCGGATGGATGCCTCTTGCTTTATTCATGGTAAACACGGCAAATGACGCGCCGGGTGCGCCTGCACTCCATGCGCCTGCCGAAGGAAGCAGCATCGATACCCTTCATCCAACGCTATCGGTCTATAATGCAGAAGACCCTGACAGCGATACCCTCACTTATGACTTCGAGATCTATTCAGGTGGGATTCTTGTAGGTTCCTTCACCGGAATCCCCGAGGACATAGCGGGTATCACCCCTGTAACGCTCATCAATCCTCTCGCCAATGATACGACATATACCTGGAAAGCGCGGGCATATGACGGAGACAGATACGGCGAGTGGATGGATACGGCGACATTTACGGTACATCTGCCTGTTCAGAACATTACAGCCACCATCGACTTTGATCCCAACACCCTGAATCAGAAGGACAAGGGCAAATGGGTAACTGTGTATATCGAACTGCCGCAGGGATATGATGTGCATGACATCATAGTATCCTCGCTCCTTTTCGAAGGAACGGTGCCCGTTGAGCCATGGCCATATGAAATAGAGGATTATGACAAAGACGGGATACCCGACCTCAAGGTGAAGTTCAACAGGGCAGAGGTGATCAACATCCTGCCTGCCGGGGAAAATGTTCCGGTGCATGTCATAGGCACTGTGGGAACAGTGACCTTTGACGGAATAGACATCATACGGGTAATTCATTAATATTGGAGGGAAAGTGATGAATTCAAGATATACCAGAACGTTGAGGATAGTATCAGCAATTGTCCTCTGCTTCTTCTGTTGGACATTCGGAGGGGTGTTTGACATAGCCTATGCCGTAACAAACAGTAAGCAGGCAGCAGTAAGCAGTAAGCAGCAACAACAGCAGAAAGAACAAAAACCGGAAGAGAAGCTTGAGAAGACTTTAAATGATCTTGAGCAGATCCTTGCCGACACTGCCGCTGACACAGACACGAAAAAGAACAAAGTAAAAGGGAAGAAAGGGGAAATCGAGGCTCTTGACGTTGAAATAAAGAAACAATTTACTGCCACAGAGAAGAAACTGAAAGACGAAGGGCTTCCCTACGAGATACTGGAAAGGCATTACGACTTCGTCAAGAAATACGATAGCAAACTGAACGAACTGAGGAACAACCTTGATGCAATAGAAAAATGGAAAGGCAGAAGTGAGATAGAGAAAACGAAGAAATTCCTTGAGAAAGTGAAGTCTCCAAAGAAACACGTCCCTCTTGATCCGAACAAACTGCCCCACAGGACAATGGAGCCAGTATTCACAGACCCGAGAACAACACCCGAAGAATTCCAAAAAGACCGTGAAGCGTTAACAGTAAACAGTAAAGTCTTTAAAGACCAAAAACACTCTTCACGCTTTACGAATCACGATTCACCGGTTTTAGTCGCTTCAAACGGTTCATTAAAAGGTCTTTTATCCTCTGACAATGAGCTATCAGTTAAGAGCTATTTGCTGCTTGCAGCAGCAACTCCTCCATCCACATCCGACCTGGCCGAAACCATCGAAGTCAAATTCACCCCAGCGATACAGGCAAAGGCAGCAGAACTCGGAAATAATCCTACAAAGATCTACAACTGGGTGAGAAACAACATCGAATATGTCCCGACATATGGAAGTATCCAGGGCGCAGACATGTGCCTTCAGACAAAGCAGTGCAATGACTTTGATACCGCATCATTATTAATAGCCCTCCTCAGGGCCTCAGGCATTCACTCCAGATATGTCTATGGAACGGTTGAGATACCGATAGAGAAGGTAAAGAACTGGGTTGGTGGGTTCACGGATAGCATGGAAGCCCTCAGGCTGCTTGCATCTGCCCGGATACCGACAAAGGGGATGACCGTAGGCGGCAAGATCGCATATGTGAGGATCGAGCATGTCTGGGTAGAGGCATGGATAAATTATATTCCCTCAAGAGGAGCAAGACACAGGGCAGGGGAGGGAGACATTTGGATACCGCTTGATGCAAGCTTTAAGCAGTATGCTTATACACCCGGAATCGACATAAAGACAGCAGTGCCCTTTGACGCACAGGTATTCATAGACCAGATACAGTCAACAGCCACCATCAACGAAACAGAAGGCTATGTAACGAATGTAAACTCTCTCTTCATCCAGCAACAAATGCAGGATTACCAGACACAGGTGCAAAATTACATATCGGAGCATTATCCAAATGCCACAGTGGGAGATGTGCTTGGGAAGAAAGATATAATCAAGCAGGAATTCTCCTATCTCTTAGGGACATTGCCCTATAAAACAATAGTAAAAGGTGCAACCTATGCAAGCCTCCCTGATAACCTCAGGCACAAGCTGAACTTCAACGTCATAAAGGACATGTATGACGAAATCATGGGAACTCCCATAAACATCACTAAAAGCCTCCCTGAACTTGCGGGGAAGAAGATAACGTTAAGCTATTCCCCTGCGACAGCACAGGATGAAGCGGTAATGAATTCCTATCTCCCGAAACCACATGCAGACGGAACCCCGATACAGCCCAATGAACTGCCTTCTTCTTTGCCCTCGTATTTGATAAACTTGAAGCCGGAGTTGAGAGTGGATGGAGTGGTAATAGCAACCGGGACACCAGTTACCATGGGGAATACCGAGACATTCAATATGACATTCACCGCTCCTAAGCAGAGCGCCGATGTGATAACGAACCCGATAGAGGCAGGGGAATACTTGGGGATAGCCCTCGATCTTGGAAGAATATCACAGGAACAGATGACGGCATTAAAAACAAAGCTTGAGGCAACGAAGGCAAAGCTTGAGGCAGGGAATTTCTCTCAAGTGACACAAGATGATGTCTTCGGAGATATGCTTTTTATTACTGCTACGCTATATAATGCGCGAATAGACGGTTACGATATGGTATTAGCTCACTCATTAGGTGTAAAAGCTGTGAGGTTACCGTCGGAAGCAATATTTCAGACTACTCTTGCGGTAAATTATATCCTCGGTATACCTGTGCGTACTTTTGCAGGAGGATTAATGATGGATGCTGATCGAAGTATTAGTTTTGTGAAGGCGTTAGATGGCAATACAAAAAAGAATGTCCAGTTTATGCAATACTCTGGAATAAACGGGTCAACTCAAGAGCATCGCGTGCCGGAAAAGCTATTTTCAAGCACAGATGATTCTGTAGTAGGTATTTCAGCAGCAAAGGCATTGCAGATAGCCAATGACAGCGGAATACCCATATATACAATCACAAAAAGCAACATTGATACAATCCTGCCGATATTGCAGATTGATGCTTCTGTTATAAATGACATACGAAACTCAGTGAACGCCGGGAAAGAAGCAATTGTATCAAAGACGAACATCGAATACCAAGGATGGATAGGGTGTGGTTATGTTATTGTTGATCCATCGGTTGGCAGCGCTGGCTATATGATTAGCGGTGGTATGAGCGGGGCTTATATTGTAAGCATGCTTGGCTTTCCACCTCTTGTTTGGTCATTTATTGTACTTCATCCAGATTCATGGGAGGAAGTCAAGGGATTCATAGAAAAGTTTGTTGGCATCGAGATTACAGAGCCGAAAGATTGGTGTGGCTCGGAGGACTATGAATGGGTACCTGATTACCCCTTCGGGATCGATGCGCAGGAGGCGTGCATCAACCATGATAATTGTTATAAAGATGCTTCAACAGCGATTGGTAAATTGCAATGTGACGTTATGTTGGGTTGCGAATTGTTCTGCGATTGTATATTTCAGGGGCATGAAACTTTTTTATGTGGATCGGTAGCAAACACTTATTCATTAGCGGTGATTTTGTTTGGGTGGAAAGCTTGGCGCCGGTCATGATAACTACGAAGCCGTTACAGAAATATGACAATAAAAATATAAACAATCGTAATAACAGGCTAATAATAAATCTCCCGATCATTATTGGAGTTATAGTTCTTTTTTGTATTGATATCACAGATTGGATATTACTCTGGGTATCAAGCAATAAGATGCCGAAAGGTGGAGTATCCGGTTTTCTGATAGGCTTTCTTATAGAAACATTTCTTGCGGATATCATACCTTTTGTAATTATTGCCATGATTGTTCGGGGCCTAATCAGGAAAGGAGCGGATAAAACAGAAATATACATCAAGCTATCGTTCATGCTCATTCCAGTATCCATTCTGACAGCATATTGGCTTTTTACTCACATTGACCCATTTGCCCGTGGTCTCATTATATTTATTAACGGGTTTCTATTACTTGCTGGACTTCTATTGGGAATAGTTGTTTGCAAAATTATTAAAGCACGTTGAAACAAAAAAGGAATACATAGTCAAAGAATATATGATTATTTAAAGGACAACATCCTTGGTGATCTGCTTTATACAACGGCTCTTTCCTACCATGCAGAACTCGGCGTTATGAATTTTGTAACTGCTAAAACAATGGGTGTAGCGGCAATCACTTTTCCATCGGAAACGATATTCTCCTTTGAACTCAAGAAGAAACAAACTGAGAAGAAACAAACTGGGGTCAAATCTTCATAGTTGACAAGGAGAAATGCATGTGGTATAAAATCAAATGGCCAGACCGCTCCGCATTCAATATCCGG
>JAGVOC010000471.1 GCA_020052975.1 Desulfobacterales bacterium
CCCCCCGCCGATATGTCCAGCAAGAGGTCTCAATTCAGTTCCTGCTGCTAAATCCCAGATTTTCACCTGACCATCATTGCCCGCTGATAAGGCATATTTACCATCTGGCGAAAAAGCTACGGACCAAATCCCATAACCTGTATGACCGACGAATCTCTTTACCTGAGTTAAATTTTTTGCATTCCACAATCTGACGCTATTATCGTATCCGCCGGACAAGGCATATTTACCATCTGAAGAAAAAGAAAGTGCTTTTACAGAGTAATTGACTTTCACTGTTCTTATAGACTTCCCCAACGATATATCCCATAAATCAATTATGCCGCCAACACTGCCGGATAAGACATATTTCCCATCTGGAGAATAGGCAACAGACTCAAGCCTGTAGTCGTATGAGGGTTGTATTTTAAAATCTCTGATTTCCCCTCCTGTTGCTACATCAAATATTTTCATGGTTGGTTTAGGGATAAACAAAGAGGAACCGTAGCCCCCACATAAAAAATATTTTCCGTCTGGAGAAAAAGCTATAGAAAGAGCTGTATTGTTATCAATTGTCATTATTTCTTGTCTTGTAGCCAAATCCCAAAGTTTTGCTCCTTTGCCGCCGGAAGCAAAATATTTTCCATCAGGCGAAAAAGCGACCGCAATGCCTAGACCCATAAAATCTTCATGAGTGAAAGTTTGTATTTTTTTCCCTTGCAGAATATCCCAGAGAATAAAAGAGTCTCTGCTGCCCGATAAAACATACCGTCCATCCGGAGAAATATCTACTTTAAACACAACGGGAGCTTTTTGTTTAATTTCCCGAGACATATCACCCTTTACGGTAAGAACAGGCGTTGCCGCACAGGAAGAAAGAAAGAGTGCAAAACACACTGTCAATATTGTTCGATAAGCAATCATATAACATCCTCTATTCGAATCGTGTAGCCCGGTTTCTTCCGATACTACAGTATGACGTTTGTTTTCTCTATTTGCTGTCTGGTTTCCCGGCGGTGCCACAATGTGTCATCGATGTATACGTTAGCCGAAAAAATCTATATGACAGGTTCTCTATATCATACCTATTGAAGGAATCACATTATTGATAACGGATTGAGGTCCAGCAATTTCATCGAAGTTGAAGTCTGAATCCCTTGGAGTCAAAACTTCATCAAAATCAGGTGTTGCCTGATGGAGTTGTGAAGATATCATACAGATTAGCCAGTCATTATACGGACCGGGTAGTTGATTAAGAACAAGGGCAGGACAAAGCTTTGCTTCTGTTTGATCTGTTTGAGGAAATCTAAAAAGGATAACCTGGCCTGCGGTTATCATGAAAATGATTCCTTAATGTCATTGAGCGAATACGGGGTTTGCTCCTCCTCTATCCCTCGCATCGCAGAAGACAGGGAAATGTCTGCCCAATCTTTTATCTCCTGCTTTTCCGCCTTTAATCGAAGATATTCCACAAAACCAAGGACTTCCACCTGTTTAGATTCCGGCAATGTTTGTACATGTTTCATTATTTTCTCTGCTAAGCTCATAACGATTTCTCCATTTGCATTTTATATATCATAAAATGTTTAATCCTGCCAGCGCATAACAAATGTAAGAATCCGTTCCACACTTCTGAAGTTTCTAACTCTCCTGTAGGCGAAAGAACGTTCTCATTTCTTTAAACTTACCGTCAGCCTTCCTCTGCGTTTTGCTTCCGGATACTTTCCCGTGATAACGCCCTTGCCGTTTTTTTGTTCTTCGACTCCACGGAATTTCGGTTTTCGGCACGTATAACCCGCCGTTGTTGCGGCGATTATAGTTGCGATATATCATAACCGTCTTCGAGCAAATGAGTAGCAAACTAATGTGTATATATAATGCGTCCGGCAGGACACATGAGAATTCTGATGGGTCTGCTGAAATGCGGACTTAAAGAACCATATTGCGTGTGGTTTATCAATGTATTTTAATGGGTTATACAAATTCTGTGCGGGAAATGTGAAAAGAACGTCAACGATTACTACCCGAAGTCTTGTATGGGTACCCTGGATCAGAAAAAAAATATTACAGGAAGATAGAAATGCATGCAGTGGATCAGCCGCTCCTAAGATGAAGAGAATATCAACTCTGGATTTGCTGTGGGGTTTCATCCCATATGCCCGGGTTGGTGATACTGGAAAGTGATTAACTCCTCGATCTATTTTCCGGAGAGGACAATGTAACATCCAGAGAGAATCGATATCCGGCCCTCTCATAGATATCCCGTATCCGGATCAAGTCCTTGATTTTGTCTTCCCCCGGAATAATTTCGGCCAGCCATCGGGCGGTTTTATTTTCATTATCCATATACCAGCAGATGATGGAAACATTGGCGGCCTTGGCAATATGCCAGAATCCGGTTTTGATGGTCGGCACCTTTTTGCGAGTTCCCTCAGGCACGATAGCCAGAAGAAACTCGTTTCTCGTTTTGAAAATCTCCACCATCTGTTCCACAACGCCCTGGGATGCACCACGATGGACCGGAATGCCTCCGATGGCTTTGAGAAAAAAAGAAACGGGCCAGAAGAACCATTCTTTTTTTATCATGATATGGCCGGTTCGCCGGATAATCCGAAAGCCCGCGAAGGCCCTGACAGTATCCATGTTGGACGTATGGGGAAAACCGATAATCACATGCTTGCTGGAAAAATAGGGTGGAAGCGGCTCAAAACGCCAGCCCATCAAGAAATAGATGATCCGTCCCGCAAGGCTCATCATTTGTTTCACATTAGATTCCTTCCATGAAAATATGCGTGGCCATTTTTGAGAGGGATAGTTGGGACCGGGAATAACAAAATAAACTGACCCCTGATCAGTGCTTAAAACTTCTCTGCCCCGTATACACCATTGCAACACCAGCCTCGTTGCAGGCTTCGATCGACTGGTAGTCGTTATCCGATCCGCCCGGCTGGATAACGCAGGAGATTCCCTCCCTGATCCCGACATCAACACCATCCCTGAAAGGAAAGAATGCGTCGCTGACCATGGCGGCTCCTGTCAGCCCTCCCTTTTCACGCGCCACCTTTTCGTCTATCTCCGCTTTTTTGTCTTTATCCTTAAAGTCGTTATAGGCAGTCCCGTATGTTTCAAAGCAATACCTGTCAGCAAGCTTCCTATAAGCCTTGTCCCTTGCTATCTCGGCGACACCGACTCTGTCCTGCTCACCTGTCCCTATACCGACCGTCACCTTATCCTTAACATATATAACCGAATTGGAAGTAACACCAGATTCAACCAGCCACCCGAAAAGCATGTCCTCATATTCTTCTTCAGTCGGCTTCCTGTTTACCCTGTAGGTCTTCCCCTTGTAGGAACATTCGGCAGGGCGCAGGCCCTCTCTCGACCGGGCTTCGGGCACAAAAGACCACTGAGCTACAATTCCTCCATCTATCAGGCTTTTGAATTCAACACACCTTTTCCCGACAAAGTTCTGGAGTCTTTCAATGTTTCTTATCCTTATCACCCTCAGATTTTTCTTTTTTGCAAAGATATCCATGACTCCCTTCTCAAATTCAGGCGCCACCACCACTTCGGCATATTGCATGCTGATAGCTTCAGCCGTAACAATATCAACCGGCCGGTTCAGAGCAATGCATCCGCCGAATGCCGCAACCCTGTCCGCCATATTTGCCTTTATATATGCGTCAAGTAGTGAATCGGAAAGAGCAACGCCGCAGGGATTGTTGTGCTTGACTATAACCGCCGCCGGCTGATTGACAAAATATCTTAGAATATTCATGGCATTGTCAGCATCGGTCAGGTTTGTCTTCCCGGGATGCTTGCCGGACTGCAACAGTTCGACATCGGAGGCGAGATGATTGCCGGGCAGAATTGTCTGTGTCTCACCGAGAACCAGGTTCCCGTTTGTCAGCTTATAAAGGGCGGCCTCCTGCCCGGGGTTCTCCCCGTACCGCAATCCTTTTATTACGTCATCAATAGTCCAGACGACTTTTTCATAAAAAAGAGCCTGTCTTTTATCCCCGTCGATAAAGCTTATTTCCATTGCAGGCGGAAAGTGGTCATCCATTATCGTTTTGTACATCTTCCGCAGGTCTTCGGCCATTTTCGCCTCCTTTATAATCCAGCAATTCCCAGTGTTATTTAATAAATTGATGGCATACTAATGAGTTCATAATCATTTAGACATAAAGTCAAAATTTTTCTGACAGGATTTACAGGATTTGACGGATCAACTGCATCAGTCCGCTCCGGAAGAGCGGACTGAAACACGCATCCGCTTCGCGGAGAGTGATAAGCACAGGCAACATCCGGTCAATCCTGTTATAATCCTGTCTAAACATTTCATCTATGTTCTGTAGCAATTCCTGACTTCCTCAAATGTTCTCCCGGCGAGATAATCCGCAATCGTGCCGTCATATACCGCCGTATGCGCAAAAGCTTTTTTCGCAAGCTCAAATCTGCTTTTCAAGGATATTTTATTATCGTTTCCCTTCAGTTCGGTTATGATCTTATCGTAATCCACCGGGTCAACCACCGAAGCTACACGCAGGAAATTCTTGGCCGCGGCTCTTATCATGCACGGACCTCCGATATCTATGTTCCCGCGGGCATCTTCCGGAGTAACACCCTTTTTTGAAATCGTCTCCTTGAAAGGATAAAGGTTTACAACCACCATGTCTATTGAAACGCTCTTTGTTCTTTCGAGATCCGCCCTGTGAGAGTCATTATAGGTTTCGGTAAGAAGGCCGAGATATATCCTGAAATCAAGCGTCTTGACGAGTCCCCCCTGGGTTTCCGGCTGGCCTGTGTAATCAGACACCTGGATCAGGCACGAAGCCTTGTTGCCGAGAATCTCTTTCAGTCTTGCATATGTCCCGCCGGTTGAAAAAATCCTGATACCCGGATTTATGCCGACAAGCTCCGGGATAAAAGATTCAAGACCCTTCTTATCCGAAACACTGACAAGCAGATGTTTAACCTTGATCCAATCGTCAATTTTATCAACTGTATTAATGCTCATACCATCTACCTCTTTCCCTCATATTCTTCCAGAAAACGGTTAAAGAATCCTTCCATGAAAGCATGTCTTTCATCCGCAAGTTTTTTCCCCTCTCTTGTCAATATCCTCTCTCTGACTTTGCAAAGCTTGACCTTGAATTCCCTGAAGCCGGTGTCTTCCCTTGAATATGGCATTGTCTCTTCAATCTTCATATCAGGATTATGGAGCCTCGCACCCACTTCACCCGCAAACAAAAACGCCCTCGCAACCCCGACGGCTCCTATCGCATCAAGCTTGTCCGCATCGAACAGCACTTTCGCTTCGGCAGTCTCAGGCTGACATTTCCCCCTGAAACGATGCGCTCTTATGCAGTGGATAATATTTGTCTTTTGTTCTTCGGAAAGGGGAAGCTTCTTAACTATCGGCCATGCCATCTCAGCGCCTTTTTCCGCGTGGCATACCGCGCCGGAAGTCGAATCCTGGTCGGCCCTTCCGATATCATGCAGGTAGGCCGCGACACGCAGAACATCCATGTCCGCCTTCTCAACAAACCCGATACGCTCACACAGGCCGTAAACCCTTAAGGTGTGCTCCCAGTCGTGACTGCCTCTGGCCCCGTCAAAAAGCTTTTCCGCCGTATCTTTTACAATCTCTGTTATATTCATAAAATGTATGGTTTTTGGTTCCTGATCCGGACATCGAAGGGAATAAAGGATTCACTGCCCTTACCCCTTTTTCCCCGTCATGCTTTCAATTTCAACTTTAATAACAACCGTTTTTCTTAACGCTTCATCCTGATACTCAAAAGCGCGTCCTGAATAATGGTCCATGATGACATCAAGCGCTGCTTTTTTTGACTCAATATCTTCAATTATGAAAGCATTCCCGAATCCTATAACACTTTTAAATTTCATGCCCCATTTACAGGCTTTTTCAGACACAACAATCTCATAGTCCGTATCAATTTCAAAGCAAACTTTATTGTTTTTTCTTAAAATATCAATCTTTTTGCCTTCTTTTGCAGAATGGAAAAAAAGGAAACCGTCCCTGTAGCCGAATGAGAGCGGAACAATATACGGCCCGTTCTCATCCGCCATTCCAAGGCGGCATACAAGCGCTTTTTGAATTACAGATTCAATCTCCTCTTTTGATTTTATTTCCTTCTCTTTTCTCCGCATATAAACAAACCTATCCCAGACTCATGAGCGATTCCCAGCGTTCAAATTCCGTTGAAACAGGGAGCCCCTTTTCTTTCAATACAGATATCATTTTTGAATCATTAAACCGCAGATACGGATTGACCTTCAACTCATCTTCAAGGGTTGAGCAGACTTGCTCCGGATTATATTTTTGCAGAAAGATTTCTATCTCCCCGTTTCCGGGTTCAATCAGTCTCGCAAAAGACATAGAATACTCAACATAATCATGCCCTGCATATATAATGGTATCTTTCGGGAAAGAGATGAGCTTCCTTACCGAATTATAAAAAGCAAAAAGATCACCCGAAAAGCAGTTTCCGACTGTGCCGTTAAACAGAGTGTCTCCGGTAACAAAAAAATTTCCGGCATGAAAAGAGACGGAATCATCCGTATGCCCCGGAGTACGATATACGTCGATTTTTTCGCCGGCCAGTCCGATAAATCCTTTTGCAGGAAGAGAATTATGGTCAAGATATACGGCGCCTGACTTATCAAGAAGTGCTTTTAATCCCATCGTATGGTCGGGATGTGAGTGGGTGTTTGTGACATATTCAATTTTCAGACCGTTTTGCCCGGCAAATGAAATTATCTGATCAACCGCGCCTCCGTCTATGGCAATGGCAGATTTTTCAGCATAAAGCAGATAGCCGAGATTGTCGGATGAATAACGGAATTGTTTAATGTTCAAGAGAATGTCTCTTTCCCCGGTTTATGGTTTATGGTCTCTGGTTGCTTGTTTCTGGTCTATGATTTCTGGTTCCTGGTTTCTGATTTTATTGTTTAACCAGAAACTACAAACCAGGAACCAGAAACTAATTCTTTTCACCATTCACTGACCTATATTTTCTATAACTCCGGCAGCGATAAGAGGAAGCATTATCTCGTGATGTCCGGTGAGGCTGATACCTTTTCCCCCTTTTGCGGTCGGTCTGCCGACAACATTCGTCATCGGGCGATAATGCCGGATAAAATCCATGTTAACTGCGGTAAATGTATCAATATTATGACCGAGGTTACGGGCAAGAGTAGTTGCTTTAAGAAAGACTTCCGGCAAAATAACGGAAGAGCCAATATTAAGGTAAACTCCTTCGTTGAGGGTTGAGATAACCGAAGCAAAGGTCAGAAAATCCCTGTGGGTCGCCACGCCTGTGGCCCCTGCATCAAAACCTGGGTGCATGTGGATAATGTCTGTTCCTATTGCAACATGAACCGTGATGGGAATATCAAGCACGGCGCCTGACGCAAGAATGCTTTTATCCCTGAAAGGAAAATTTTTTTCAGCAATCTCTCTCCCGACCGCCTCCCCAAGCCCCAGAGATTCCCTTTCAGCCCTCTTTATCGCCCCGTTTAAAAATTCGCCTGTTTCCCGCGCCATTCCGAAAGAGCCGTCTCCTATCGAAGCTGCAACATCTTCAGATGTCCTGCCGGTCATGGCAATTTCAGAGTCATGGATAATCCCGGCCCCGTTCATTGCAACGGCAGTTATTATTCCCCGCTGCATCAGATCAATTATTACAGGGTTCAGGCCAACCTTGATGACATGGGCGCCCATCCCGACAAGGATGGTTTTCTTTTTAAGGAAGGCTTCAGACATAGAGGATATGACCGTTCGCACATCCGTTCCTGCAAGTATGTCCGGAAGGGTGTCTATAAACTCTCTGAATGATTTGCCTTTTTTCCATGGAACGGCAAAATCATCAGCCGAGACTTTGCTTTGTCTTTCCGAAATAGAATAAGTCTTAAGCTTGCCGGTATCTATCGGCTTGAAAGAATGCGCCATATTTTTCGACTTCCATCAAAATTTATCGGGGAACAGATTCCTGTCAACCAGCTCACAAAGAATGTGCCCCAATGTAATATGAACTTCCTGAATCCTGGCAGTTATGTCGGATTCAACGGCAAAAACCATTTCTGCATATGAAGCAAGCTTGCCTCCACGGCCTGTAAAGCCCATGGTAAACAACCCTTTATCTTTGGCAGCCTCAATAGCCTTTATAACATTCTTCGAGTTTCCGCTCGTGCTTATGCCTATCGCAACATCACCCGCTCTTCCGAGAGCAAGAATCTGTTTTAAGAATATATCATCGAAGCTGTAGTCATTTCCTATGCTTGTCAAAATCGAGGTGTCGGTTGTCAGGGCTATAGCGGCAAGAGGCGGGCGTTCAATCCTGAACCGGTTAATAAATTCGGCAGCCATATGCTGGGCATCTGCAGCGCTCCCCCCGTTTCCGAAAATTAGTATCTTATGACCTGAAGCCAGAGAATCCGCTATTTTTTCGCCTCCCCTGATAATCAGATCAATATTCTTCTTTATGAAACTTTTTTTTAATTCTATGCTTTCTTCAATAATACTTTGAATTATGTCTCTCATGCTTTTTTTCTTTCAGCACGGGTCTCGTTAATATACCGGCCTGATTCACAGCCAAGCTCTTCCGCTTTTTCAAACTCTTTTATGGCATCACCCAAAAGACCGCGCTTGTGATAAATTCTTCCGAGTCTTTGCCTGAAAAGCCCGTTTTCAGGGGATATTTCAACGCTCTGACGGCAGAAAGTCAGGGCAATATCATGGTTTTTACCCTTTTGCTCATAGAGCAATGCAAGGGAAGACAATGAAGCAGCATCGTTAGGATTAATCTTTATTGCTTTCTCATATGCCGCTTCAGCTTCATCAGACATACCTGTTGCCGCAAAAATTTCACCAATATAAAAGAGAGCAGTGCTTGATTCAGGCCTTAATTTTATGGCCTTTTCAAGGTATATTCTTCCTTCTTCCGGCTTTCCCAGTTCAAGGAGAAGCTTTCCTGTCTGAAAATCTATTTCGAACAAATTTTCCCCAAAGTTACCGGCCTTAAAGAAGTGTTTGAGAGCTTTCTCTTTTTTCCCCATAAGCTGGTATGAAAGACCGGCATTATACATGGGCATTATCTCTGCCGGCGAAAGCCTGATAGCCTCTTTAAATTCCTTGATGGCTTTTGAAAAATCTCCAAGAACCGCGTAGCAGACTCCAAGGCTGTTATGGACATTCACATCGGTCGGATCGAACAAAAGGGCAGTCCTGAACTCTTTTATGGCGCCGTTTACATCTCCGTTCTGGTAAAGCTTGTCACCACTGATATTAAGGCTGACAGCATCAAAGGCCACAATACTGCCCGGGCCAAAAAAATCGGCATGCTCAAGCGCTTTCCGGGCATTTTCAATAATTTCATGTTTTTTGTAACTGAAAGCCGGATATGCCGCCACACCTGATGTGACGGTTTCCTTTCCTATCTTCTCAAGATTCACTTTTATTTTGACGGCAAGGTCTAAGCATCCTGCAGAATTTTTATCATGGAGATAACATCCGAACTCGAATCGGTCGAGCCGGCCCCAAAACCCATCTTCGGATCTGCATACATCATCGATTGTCTTTGCAACTCCACTGATTATCCTTTCTGCCTGCTCCTTATCCTGCTCATTCTCCTGGCGGTTCATATTGTCAATACGCATTATGATTGCGCCAAATGCGTGGTAGGAATTAAGAAGTTTCAGGGCATATTCTGAAAAAGCGTCTCCGCTAAGCATGCCGGGAAAGAGCTTGTTTAATACGTCCTTTCCCCTGCCGTCTTTCTTTTTGCCATAAAATTTGCCCAATGGCCCAAGTTCGGCTTTTGACAGCAAAAATTCCTTTGAGCTGCTGCGGTTTTGAAATAAAAGGTTTTTATCCTTGCCTGAAGTCTGCTCCATTATTGATTCCTGTTTAGAACATTGTTTAAAGCGTTTTTAATAGCTGTAAGTTCCTCTTCGTGAACTGTCCTCAAATCCATAATAAAATAATCATCTTCAATCCTGCCTATTACAGGCGGCATGTTTTCGCGCATATTCCTTTCAAGGGAGTTTGCCGAAACCCCTTCGATTTTGACCGCAATGCACTTGCTGGGAAGATCAAGAAGCGGAAGTGAGCCGCCCCCTGCTTTTGAACATCTGTCTGCAACAGTTATGGAAAGGGCGGGATTATTTATCTTTGAAAGTAATTTATAAAGTTTATCAGCCCGTTTTTTTATTAAGTCAAAAGGAATCGTCAGCATGCGAAGAGTGGGTATAAGATGCACCGCTTTTTCAGGGTCCCTGTACAGTCTGAGCGTGCTTTCAAGGGCGGCAAGCGTCAGTTTGTCTATCCGAAGGGCTCTGGTTATGGGATTCTTCTTTATGCTGTCCAGAACATCCTTCTTCCCCACTATTATCCCGGCCTGGGGACCGCCAAGCAGTTTGTCTCCGCTGAAAGTCACAACATCCGCTCCCGCGGACACTGATTCCTGAACGGTAGGCTCCTTCGAAAGACCGTATTTTGAAAAATCAATGAAAGTTCCGCTCCCCAGATCCTCCATGACTGGAATCTGGTGCTTTGAGCCAAGCTCCACAAGCTCCTTGAGTGTCACGCTCGCGGTAAACCCGACAACGCTGTAGTTGCTGGTATGGACTTTCAGCAAAAGGGCCGTATCGCCGTCAATTGCCCCAATATAATCTTTAAGGTGCGTCCGGTTTGTGGTTCCGACCTCTTTCAATATCGCCCCGCTTTTTGCCATGACATCGGGGATCCTGAACGAGCCTCCTATTTCAACCAGCTCACCTCTTGAAACTATGACCTTTCTGTTTCTTGCGGTTGTTTCGAGGCACAGCAAAACGGCTGCCGCGTTATTATTTACAACCATTGCCGCCTCGGCGCCGCTTATTTCGCACAGAATCTCTTCGACAGAACTGTATCTTGAGCCTCGCTCTCCCTTCTCCAGATCGAACTCGAGGTTCGAATAACCGGTTGCAACGGCAATAATATTTTCGGCGGCGCATTCGGCAAGAATGGAGCGGCCAAGATTTGTATGGACGACAACGCCGGTTGCATTTATGACACGTTTCAGATTAGGTGTCATGGCTTTGCCGACAGCCGCTTTGGTTTTGTCAAGAACAGGAGAATCGGTTAAATCATTTTCGTCAGGGCGCTGATCGCCTCTCAATATACCGACCCTCAAATCTTCAACAACCTTTCTTGCAGCCTGAAGAAGAACCGATCTTGGAACGTTTTCAAAGTCCGGTTCTTTCTTTGAAAGTTCAAGAATATGGTCTATGCCGGGAAGCATTTGCAAAAGGGCCTGCTGTTTTTCATTCAATTCCATATAAAAATCCAGTTGCTCGAAACGCTGGGCGTTTCTCAGGTCTTTGGTTTAGGGTTTCTGGTTCGTTGTTCGTACATCGAACATCGCACTTCGTACTTCGAAGTTCGCCCTTCGATGTTCGATATTCGATATTCGATCTACAATTCACTTTTTACTGTTCACTATTCACTTTTCACCATTCACTATTTCATTCCATATCATTTTAAACTTAATTAATTCAACATATTTCTTAATATTCAACCGTAAGGTTTTTTGACAGGATCAACAGGATGGACAGGATGTTGCCTGCCGGCCGGAAGCCGGTCAGGCAATAAACCATCGCCTGCGGCGAGGAAGGGCAATGCGGCCTTACAAATCATCCTGTTAATCCTGTAAATCCTGTCAGATAAGTTTTTATTTTCATGAAAAACAGATTGTGTGGTATATGAAAGAAAGGTCTCTGGTTTATGGTTTTTGGTCTCTGGTTAAATATATTTTAAAAGCGATATTCGACGTACGATATTCGATATTCGTCTTCTGGTTACTGATAACTGATTATCGTTAATGGAACTTTCGTATCTATGAAAAACATCCTTGTCACAGGCGGCTGCGGTTTCATCGGGTCAAACTTTATACGCTATCTGCTAACTGAAACAAGTTTCGACGGACGCATTATAAACGTCGACAAACTCACTTATGCCGGGAACCTTGAAAATCTTGCCGGAATCGAAGAGGCTTTTCCCGGCCGATATTATTTCAGCAGAACCGATATATGCGATCTTCTTGAGATGTCGGCGATATATGAAATGTATGAAATCGACGCCATTTGTCATTTTGCCGCCGAGTCGCACGTTGACCGGTCAATAGCAAAACCCTCGGATTTTATCCATGCGAACATTGTCGGCACATTCTGCCTTCTTGAACTTGCAAGGCTGCACAGCAGTAAAATTGCCCTTTTTCACCATGTGAGCACAGACGAGGTTTTCGGCTCGCTCGGCAAAGCCGGATGCTTTACCGAAAACACGCCATATAATCCAAGCAGCCCTTATTCGGCCTCAAAAGCCGCCGCTGACCACCTCGTAAGATCATACGCAATTACCTACGCCATTCCCGTGACAATCTCGAACTGTTCAAACAACTACGGACCTTACCAGTTTCCCGAAAAGCTGATACCCCTCATGATTTTAAACGCAATTGAAAACAAGCCCCTCCCGGTATACGGAGAAGGCGTTAATGTCCGTGACTGGCTCTATGTAAAAGATCACTGCCGGGCAATATGGGAGATAATGAAGAAGGGCCGCCGGGGTGAAACATACAATATCGGAGGCGGGTGCGAAAAAACGAATATCGACGTGGTTAGAATAATCTGCGACCTTGTAGACCAAATAGTCCCGGGGTCAAACGGAAATCCCCGGAGAAACCTGATAACTTTTATAAAGGACAGGCCCGGCCATGACCTTAGATACGCGATGGATTTTACAAAGCTGAAAATGGAGCTGGGATGGACTCCTTCCAAAACTTTTGAAACCGGGATCAAAGAGACCATATACTGGTATATTGAAAACAGTGAATGGGTGAAACGGGTAAAAAGCGGCGAGTATATGGACTGGATGAAACAACAGTATGAAAACCTGCAATAGCTTTATGGAGAACTGAATATGAAGCGTGTAAAGGATTATATTATATTTTCACTCGATGTCTCTTCTGCAGGAGAGGCCAGGCATTATATCAGTCTTCTTTCAGAACATGTGGGTATGTTCAAGGTGGGGCTTGAACTTTTCATACGATCGGGACCTGAAGTAATAAAAATGATAAAAGATATGAGCCAGGCCGGGATTTTCCTTGACCTTAAACTCCATGATATTCCGGCAACCGTAAGGCGGGCCATGGAAAGCATTGCTGACCTCGGGGTAAATCTGACAACCGTTCACTGCGGAGAAACAACAGAGATGCTTAAAGCCGCAGTTGCCGGAAGCTCCGGGAAAACGGGTGTTCTCGGGGTGACAGTCTTAACGAGCGTGTCGGCCTTTGATATCAAAAAAGCAGGTTTTGAAAATCAATATTACTCTGACATTACAAAACTTGTTTTAAAACGCGCTGAAACCGCAAAGGATGCCGGGTGTGCCGGCGTTGTCTGTTCCGGGCTTGAAGCAAAGATGATAAAAAATGCCTTCGGGAAAGAATTTCTCGCGGTCACGCCGGGAATAAGGCCGGCCTGGAGTCTGGGCAAAAAAGACGACCAGCAGCGGGTAACAACTCCTGCCGATGCAATCAAAAACGGCTCCGATTATCTTGTAATAGGACGGCCGATAAGGGATGCAAATGATCCCGTGTCGGCGGCCGTCATGACTGCGGAGGAGATTGAATCCGCGTTAAAATAGAAGGGAGTGCACTGGATTCCTGCTTTTTACGAAGCTGTCAAAGTAGGAGGAGCCTGTAGATTGTGGCACACAAAATAACGGCCCCGATTACAAGAGAGAGTATAAGCTGGTCGGTGCTGAATTTCAAATCACTGCTTTCGTCTCTGGTTTATGGTCTCTGGTCTCTGGTTTCTGGTCTGTTGTTCGTGGTCTAATAGTCTGAAGGTTTTTGGACTGAAGACTTTTAATAACTACAGCCTTCAGTCTATCTACCTAACGCCTTATTTCTTTTCACTATTCACCATTCACTGTTCACTATTCACTATATTATTCTTTATCCAGCCCGAACTCGGTGTGAAGGACTCTGACTGCAAGCTCGGCATATTTTTCCTCGACTACGCAGGATATCCTAATTTCAGATGTGCTGATAAGCATTATGTTGATATTTTCCTTTGCAAGAGCCGAAAACATCCTTGCTGCAACACCGGAATGATTCTTCATTCCAACACCGGTAACAGAAACCTTCGCCACGTTTTCGTCTCCGAAAACGGCCTCGGCTCCGATCTCCCCGGCAATCTTCTTTTCAATTTCAAGCGCTTTTTTATAATCCGATTTAGGAACTGTAAAGGTAAGGTCTGTCATCCCCTCTGCGCGGGTATTTTGAATTATCATATCAACCAGTATTCCCGCATCGGCAACAGGTGTAAATATTTTTGCGGCAATCCCGGGCTGGTCAGGAACCTTTTTCAATGTGATGCGGGCTTCATTTTTGCTGTGGGTCACGCCGGAAACAACAAGGCGTTCCATATCGGAATTTTCA
>JAGVOC010000207.1 GCA_020052975.1 Desulfobacterales bacterium
CCGTCGTTATCTGGGGTTTTAAGGGTATCAGGTGCTTTTTTGAATATGAACTCGAGGCATTCCTTTTGGCCCTTTTCAGCCGCTACAAAGGCAGGGGTTGCTCCTGGTATTACGCCCCTTTCGGTTTGAATTTTGAGTGTATCAGGCGCCTTTTCAGCAATAATCTCAAGGAAGTCTCTGAGACCCTTTTCGGCAGCTATAAAAGCAGGGGTTGCTCCATCCCTATTCTGGGTTCTGAGAGTCTCAGGTGCCCTCTCTGCAATAATTTGCAGACACTCTTTGTAGCCCTTTTCCGCAGCAAAATAAGCAGGTGTATCTCCAGACCTGTGACGTGTAGAAAAAGACTGGATTGAAATCTTTTTTAGCTTTTGTAAATCCTTGTTTAAAATTAATTCTCTAACCTCATCATAGGATAATGTCTTGTTTTTTCCGAAAAGATCAAAAAGCCCCATTTCAACACTCCTTATATATATATTGGAAACCTAAGCCGGATGTATATCATAAACAACGGTTTGTTACAATATTATTATTATGAACTTGTTCAACAATCTGTCGTGCATTCGTCACGTGAAAACGGCGGCCAATAGTATCTTCAAGCCAAAGGTCCTTGGGGTAATCCATGTCTGACGGTAGCGACATCGCGACAAAGTCATCGTCTGTCAGGATCAAATCATGTCGCTCATGCTAACCTAGGCGTAATCCTTGGCCTTTCTCACCAAGAAACCAGCAAACGTAATTAGCGCTGTCATCGGTGGCGACGAGCATGCGGACAATGATTGGCCTTCTACCGGCATTAACTATGGACACCTCAAGAGACTGCTGAAGCATGTGGGCTTGGACCAATAGCTTGGCCCTATCCCGTAGTCCAAAGTAGAGGGATGAACTCGCGGCGCAAAGGGAGATGAACAGTAATATGGCAGATATAATTTCAGCTGTTGTCATGACGAAATCGATATCCTGGCAATAGACAATCTAACGCCGCTTTTCAGCGGGCGCGGCTTTTTGCGATCCGCTGAAAAAGCCTTGTTAGCGCTTCTATTTTGTTGCTTAATGGGTGGAACGTGAAACACCATCTCTTATTCTCGTAAAATGAACCGATAATTTAAAAAGAAATAAATAGAAGCCATAATCGCTTAATGTAAAAATTCGTTGATCGGGTAACTTTTGGCCATCAATTGAGTCACTTGGATAATTGTTTAAACGATCAAAAAATACTATGGAGTCATTTTCTAATTTGCCTCCTTTAGGAAGATAGAAGATATGACTGATGTACTGTTTCCTTATGTCGGAGATGTGAGAATTAATTGACTGAATTGTTTTCTTTCCTGTTTCAACGTGGGTCTTTTTCAAAGTTTGTTCGTATTTGGCAAGATTGAAAATAGGGGCATACACCATTCGTAATGGCATAAACCGTTTATTGGTAGGGTCGATATCACAAGTATTTGACAATATCATACCGGGCACTTGACCAATATCGGTACTCGGTAAATTTATATAGAGCAAGTTTTGTATACCATCTCCTTGAAAAATATTTTCATGGTCAGACAATTGTGAAGTATAAATTCTCTGATCAATATTATGGGGAAATTGGCTTAAGTCTTTGAATAATTCTTGCTGAGCTGTTGAAGACAAATATTGTGGAAGATATTTTTTGACTTCTTCAAATGGAATCATATTAAATCCCAAAAATTTTCATCAACTGTTTTAGAAAATTCAGGCTCAAGGTCTTTGATATTGTCTAATATGTTTGATGCAAACTGGTGGATCACATCTATCTGCTCAATTGCAATGGCCTGGTCTTTGTCAAGTAACTGATAATAGTCAAAGTTCATTTCTGTTGGTGCTTTAAGTTGAACATTTAGATTACAAAAATCGACAGGATTAGCGGTTGGTGCCCCTATATAGTAGTAACAAAGAACAGCGGCTGTGGTAACACTCCCAACTACATTTCTGAATTGAGATAATGGCATGTTATTATTCCTCGTAGACTGGATTCAGTGTATTAAGAAATTCTTGTTCTAACAAATTGAAGAACAATTCCTTTTCTGCTGTATGGGCGCACTCAACAGCGTCCATAAAGTTATCGAAATTTTCCTGTTGTACATGCGTGTCTATGTCAACAATTGATCCCTTTTTGGCTTGATTTTCAAATATTGCTTCGGCAAAATTTATTAACTTTAAGTTGCTAGCACCATGTTTATAAGGAATTTCAGCCGTGAAATTCATTTGGTTTGCGCTAAGAGTTTTATCATTAAGCTTGATAGATAGGTTGCTTTTCTCAAAGACATTAATACCCGGTAATATATTGATATATCTTAAAGCTGTACGAAATTGTTTTTTAATCAAGCCTAATTCTGATACTTTACTATATGTGTCAAATATTTTTTCAGAGAATACTTTCCATCCGCAGTATTCTTTAATGTTCGTTAAAGAAAACACATTAGGTCCGATCTGAATAATAAAGTTATCCTTCTTTATTTTATAATGTGGGGAGAATTTCAAATTCGGATCTTGGTTTCTTATCGCCGCAGGTAACTGCAATATAGGCAATTGTTCAACATTCTGAAACTCGTTCTTAAATTGATTGAAGATAATTCCAAAAATTGCGTCACCAGGAAAAGAAGAATCGAATCTAATCTCGAATATTGCTTCAATGATAGGACAAGGATTTATAGAACGAGGTAATTTATCCATTTATATATCCCTATAAAAAAGTATTATGCTAAAAAATTTAGCATTTTTTATATATTCTGTTTCGCCTTTATAATCAATGGGCAAATTGATGCCAAGTCCGAGCGCTAATGCGGCGCTGAGCGGTGCCCGAAGGGCATCCGTTCCTGTGCCTGGTTCTCCCGAAGCGAAGCGGAGGGCAGGCACAGCCGCTCAGCGCCGCATTC
>JAGVOC010000144.1 GCA_020052975.1 Desulfobacterales bacterium
AAACGCTATGAGATGTTTTTCCTAATTCCATAATCGCGGTATATATCACCGCTTTTAACCCCGCCGCAAGCGGACGGGGTATTGAAAATCATAATAAAGATGTGTTTTGTTAATCTTTGTGAGGATAAGATCCATTCAACTGTTTATACGAGTACCGATATCCTCACCGCATATAACTTTTCTAATATTCCCCTTCTTTTTGAGATTAAAAATTGCAAGTGGCAGATTATTGTCCATTGCAAGAGAAATTGCAGTCATATCCATTACTTTAAGCTGTTTTTCAAGAACCTCCATGTATTTGACTCTTCCCAGAAACTTGGCATCTTTATTAATGACCGGATCTGAATCATATAGACCGTCAACTTTTGTGGCTTTCAGTAATATCTCAGCATGTATTTCCTGCGCCCTTAAAACAGCTGCAGTATCAGTCGTAAAATATGGATTGCCGGTTCCTGCGGCAAAAATTACAACACGTCCTTTCTCAAGATGACGTACAGCCCTCCTTAATATATAGGGCTCCGCAACTTCATGCATAGATATGGCACTCTGTATGCGTGTTGCAACTCCTTTTTTTTCAAGAGCGTCCTGCAAAGCAAGACTGTTTATTACAGTCGCAAGCATTCCCATATGATCGGCGGAAGTACGGTCCATCCCATAGGAGCTTGCGGCAATCCCTCTGAAAATATTACCTCCGCCTACAACAATAGCTATTTGAATCCCAAGATCGAAAATCGACCGGATCTCTTCAGCAACATATTTAATAACTTGTGAACTAATGCCAAAGCCCTGATCACCCATCAGGGCTTCACCGCTTAATTTAAGAAGAACTCGTTTGTATTGTGGAAGTGCCAAGGCTTTAAGACTCTCCTATTTGAAAACGCACAAAGCGTTTAATTGTAATGTTCTCTCCAATTTTTGCGATCAGGTTGTTCAACAAATCCGAAATGGTAATGCCTGGATCCCGAACATAAGCCTGATTCATCAGGCAACTATCCTTAAAAAACTTTTCGAGCTTTCCTTCGGCAATCTTCTCTATCATTTTTTCAGGTTTCCCCATCTCTCTTGCCTGAGCACGATAGATCTCCATTTCCCTTTGTATCAATTCCTGAGTAACATCCTCGCGTCTGATACCAACCGGATTGGTTGCAGCAATATGCATTGCTACATTCTTTGCAAACTCTTTAAAGTCATCATTTTTTGCAACGAAATCCGTCTCACAATTAATTTCAACAAGCACACCAAGCTTTCCACCCATGTGAATATAAGGCTGTATTGTTCCCTCTGTCATAACCCTTCCAGCCCTTTTTGCTGCTGTTGCAAGTCCTTTTTTTCTCAAATGATCGACAGCTTTCTCCATGTCTCCTTCACATACGGAAAGAGCTTCTTTGCAATCCATTATCCCTGCACCGGTCTTCTCCCGGAGTTTTTTTACAGTTTCCGCACCAATTGATACCATATTATAATCTCCCGTTTCTATATATTAAAGCGAATCTCTAATTATTCGCTCTCAATATCTTCCATTACTTCCGGAGCTGCTCTTTTAATTATTTCAATAACAGGTCCGTCAGAACCGTCAGAAATAACTTTTCTCTCTCCCGGTTTTAATTCCGCCCTTACTCCTGTTGTTTCAGTTACCTCTTCAATCTTCTTGTCCGATTCAGCCTGCTGTTTTTCAGACAGCCGTTTTTTCCCTTCTATGCAGGCATCGGCCATTCTTGAAGAAATAAGTCTGATTGAACGAATCGCATCGTCATTTCCGGGAATAATGTAATCAACATCATCAGGATCACAGTTTGTATCAACTATGGAAACAATGGGAATTCTCAAGCGTTTGCCTTCCCGAATCGCAATTGCCTCATTCTTGGGATCGACTATAAATATAGCCCCCGGAAGGCCACCCATATTACGAATACCGCCCAGTGTGCTATCCAGTTTTATTCTCTCTTTTTCATGTTTTAATCTCTCTTTTTTAGGAAAAAGATTAATTGAACCATCGACCTGAATAGAATTCAAATAATTAAGCCTATCGATACCTTGTTTGATAGTCTGAAAATTTGTCAGCATGCCTCCAAGCCATCTGTTATGTACATAAAACATCTCGCAACGATTTGCCTCTTCATAAATCGACTCTTTTGCCTGTTTCTTAGTACCAACAAAAAGAACCGATTTCCCGTTTGTAACAGTGTCAACTATAAAATCATAAGCTGTTTTAAACATCCGGACTGTTTTCTGAAGATCAATTATATAGATACCGTTTCTTGCCCCGAAGATATACGGTTTCATCTTGGGGTTCCATCTTTTTGTCTGATGCCCGAAATGTACTCCTGCTTCAAGTAGCTCTTTCATTGTAAGATAAGCCATTAAAATTCTCCCTTTCGTATTGGTTATTCAACCGCTCTATTCAACCCCGCCTTAAACTTTCACACAATATGAAAGCACCATAAAGCAGGTCCAAGGGCGTGTTTGTTATTCTGAACTATATTGGTTAACAATTTTATTTAATATCCGCAACAATTATTTTTGGGAAATATAAAGTTTAAATATATACATTGTTTCTGCTCTCATCTTTTTTTCATGCAAATAATCCTGTCGAACCCACTGTAATCCTTTCGAAAATATATATTATGATAGCTACCGGTTTCTTCAGCGATTTTATAAACAGTTTCTTTCTGATCATGTCCGATTTCAATTATTAGATGTCCTTTGGAATTAAGAAATCTATGAGCAGAACAGATAATATTTCTTATTTGACAAAAACCGTCTTCCCCGCCATCAAGAGCTGCTAATGGCTCAAACCTGCTGATTTCCGGTTGCAAATTGTTTATGTCTTCTTTTCTTATATAAGGAGGGTTGGATAAAACCATATCGAACAATCTATCTTTTTCTTTTAGCGGAAGAAACCAGTTCCCGCAAAAAAAACATATTTTCTTGTCAAGTCGCTGCCTTTTTGCATTTGTTAATGCAACAAACGCTGCTTTTACTGAAATATCAGAAGCAAAATAATTATGCTCTGGCTTTTCCGAAGCTATTGCAAGAATAATAGCCCCTGTGCCGGTACCCACCTCTAAAACCCTTTTTGGAGAATAAAAAGATTCTTTTGACAAAACAGAAAGGGCCTCTTCAACAAGACATTCTGTTTCGGGTCTGGGAATAAGAACCTCTCTTGTAACGGTGAGTTCCATGTTCCAGAATTCCTTTAAGCCGACAATATAGGCAACAGGCTCCCTGTTTATCCTTCGCTTTATTAAAGCCCTGAAACAATCAAGCTCACTTCTGACAAGAGGCTGATCGTACCTTAAATAAAGATCAATTCTTTTTAAACCAAGGGTATGGGCAAGCAATATTTCGGCGGTTGACCTGGGGCTGTCTATTACGTTTGACCTGAAATAAGAAGTGGTCCATTGGAGGATTTTAATTATTGTCCAGTCCGGATCAGTTAATTTTGGTTGATTCTGCATACTTTAAAGATTGAGCCTGATAATGGGAGGTCAATTCACTGATTATTTCCTCGATATCTCCCTGAAGAATACTTTCCAGCCTGTATAGTGTCAGGCCGATTCGGTGGTCTGTAACTCTTGCTTGAGGAAAATTGTATGTCCTTATCCTTTCGCTTCTGTCACCGCTCCCTATCTGGCTTTTACGCTCCTCGGATCTCTTTTCGTTCTGATCCCTTATCATTTTATCAAGAAGGCGGGCACGTAACACCTTCATTGCCTTGCTTTTATTTTTAAATTGAGATTTTTCATCCTGGCAAGTTACAACAAGACCTGTCGGCAGATGAGTAATGCGAACGGCAGAATCTGTAGTGTTTACACTCTGGCCACCCGGACCGGTTGAACGGTATACGTCGACTTTTATATCTCCCGGGTCTATATTAATTTCAACTTCTTCGGCTTCTGGCAAAACGGCAACTGTTACCGCCGAGGTATGTATTCTTCCCTGGGCCTCGGTTGTTGGAACACGCTGGACACGATGGGTGCCGCTTTCATACTTCAAACAGCTGTATGCACCTTTTCCCTGAATCATTGCAATTATTTCTTTCAACCCGCCGACTCCGGTTGGATGATGCGTCATCACTTCAATTTTCCAGTTTTTATTTTCAGCATACCTGCTGTACATCCTGAAAAGATCATTTACAAAAAGAGCGGCTTCTTCTCCCCCCGTTCCGGCCCTTATTTCGAGAATGACATTTTTTTCATCATTTGCATCTTTCGGAACAAGAAGTTTCCTTAGCTCATTTTCCAGACCCTCTTTTTTTAGACTAAGGGATTCAATTTCGTCACGCGCAAGCTGTTTTATTTCAGGGTCTCTGTCTGTCAAAAGGCTCGTGCTTTCTTCAAGCTCTTCAACTTTCTGTTTGTATGTTCTGAAAACAGATATTATTTTGGCCAATCCGGCGTGTTCACGGACATACTTCTGGTATGTCTCCCTATTTTTAATTATTTCGGGATCACTTAAGAGTGTTTCAAGTTCCATAAAACGCTCTTCAACACCTTTGAGATTGTCAAACATAAGTCCTTTTGCCTGGATGGATTATAAGCTAAAAACGCCCTATCATATAATCTGGGGCGTTTATTGTTTTTATTGAAGCTCCTCGCCGCAGGCAACGGTCCGCTTCAGGCGGATTCGAGCGCGAGGAATAGAGTCTGTTTTTATTTCTCTTGCATTTCCCCGCCGCAAGCAGCGGGAAAATGCGCTCGCTGTTTCGGTTCGAAATAAAATTTTGCTGGGAAAATTGTCCGGAGGTAATTTGATGCCTATTTCTCCTGATATTTTTCATATTTCTTGCGGAAGCGCTCAATGCGGCCGGCAGTATCAATCAGCTTTTGTTTCCCCGTAAAAAAAGGATGGCATTTTGAGCATATTTCAACTTTTATATCAGATTTTGTTGAGCCTACTTCCACAACGTTTCCGCAGGCACATGTAATAGTAGTCGTAACATAATCAGGATGAATTTCATTTTTCATGGTTTTATTGCTCCCTATATTATATTTATGCTTTATGCATTCATGGATTTTAAGAAACTTTCGTTATTTTTTGTTCCTCGCATTTTTTCAAGAAGAAACTCAAGGCTGTCAATTGGGTTTAATGAAGAAAGAAGCTTCCTCAGAATCCAAACCCTGTTAAGAGTCTCTTCAGACAAAAGAAGTTCCTCTTTTCTGGTGCCCGATTTCTTAATATCAAATGCCGGGTATACACGCTTGTCGGCAAGCCTTCTGTCCAGCTGTATTTCCATATTCCCTGTGCCCTTGAATTCTTCAAAAATAACTTCGTCCATACGGCTTCCGGTATCAATAAGGGCGGTTGCAATAATCGTAAGACTCCCTCCTTCCTCGATATTTCTCGCTGCACCAAAAAACCGTTTCGGACGTTGGAGAGCATTTGAATCAACACCCCCGGAGAGGATTTTTCCGCTTGGGGGCATAACTGAATTATATGCACGTGCAAGTCTCGTTATGCTGTCTAATAAAATAACAACATCTTTTTTGTGTTCAACAAGTCGTTTTGCTTTTTCAATGACCATTTCAGCTACCTGGACATGTCTTTCAGCAGGCTCGTCAAAAGTCGAGCTTATGACTTCAGCCTTAACAGTACGCTCCATGTCCGTAACTTCTTCAGGCCGCTCGTCAATAAGAAGTATAAATGGTATCACCTCCTTATGACTGGCGATAATGCTGTTAGCTATATTCTGGAGAAGCATTGTTTTTCCGGCTCTTGGAGGTGAAACGATGAGCCCTCTCTGGCCAAAACCAATGGGAATCATAAGATCCATTATTCGCATAGAATAATTTTCAGGATCATTTTCAATGTTTATTTTTCTGTCGGGATATAGGGGTGTTAAGTTATCAAAAAGAATTTTTTCCCTTGCAACCTCAGGATCTTCATAGTTTACCGCCTCAACTTTGAGTAAAGCAAAGTAGCGTTCTGACTCCTTCGGCTGCCTGATCTGCCCGGATACAATATCGCCGGTCCTGAGATTAAAGCGTCTAATCTGTGAAGGAGACACGTAAATATCATCAGGGCCGGGTAAATAGTTATAACTGGGGGCTCTTAAAAATCCAAAGCCGTCGGGAAGAATTTCCAGAGTCCCCTCACCATAAATCAAACCATTCTTCTCTATTTGACTCTGGATCAGAGCAAAAATTAACTCCTGTTTTCTCATGCCGGCAGCCCCATCGATGTTTAAGCTTTTGGCCATCTGAGTCAGTTCTTTTATCTTTTTATTTTTCAACTCAACAATATTCATTAACTCTTTACCTCTTTACCTTAAATAATTAGTGCTAAAATTATTTAGACAGAACCATCTTAATATTATATTAAAAACCAGCTAAACCAAGACCTGAAACATATATATTTTTTTTCATCATCCGCAAATCAGGGATAGAATCTGAATTTATCACTATGGAGGAATATTGACGTAAAGTGGCATTCATCAGATAATTAGTAATTAGATTTAGGCATTCTCTCCAAAAGGCGGGCTTGATGTATTTAGATAGTTTTAAATCTATATCATGATTTTATATGTGTCAAGAATTTTATCTTTTTGATATTTTTCTGATAATTCTTTAAATACAAGAAATAATCAGATAAACAAGCAAGTAATATTTGATTTTGGTTTTGAATATATTATTAAATCCATTATGGCAAGAAATTATTATAAAAAATGTTCTATTATAAGCGCATGATAAAATTTGATCCGGTTATTCCAAAAATCAAAGGCGCATATATTGTTGGTGGTTCTATAAGGGATCTTCTTTTAGGCAGATCCCCTTCCGACTATGACATAGTTGTGATAGAATCCCCTGATAAATATGCATGCGATCTTGCTATGCGCTGCAACGGACATGTCGTTAAGATCGGAAAACAGAATCAAACAATATTCAGAGTCATTTCAGAAGGCAACATTTTTGATATATCAGCAATTGAAGGCAAAACAATTGAAGACGATCTAAAGAAAAGGGATTTTACTATAAACGCAATTGGTTATAGCCTTACATCTGGAAAGCTTATAGATTTACTTGAAGGGATTAAAGATCTTTCATTAAAAACGATTAGAATGGTTTCAACGGATATTTTCCAAAAAGATCCTGTTCGTTTATTAAGGGCATACAGGATAGGAGCTATGTACGATTTTGAAATCGAAACCGAAACAGCCTCTGCCATTGCCAATAATGCAAAACTCATTAAAACTTCTGCAGGTGAGCGAATAAGAGCTGAATTATTTAAAATACTTTATCAGGCAAAGTCATATGGTTATATTGATCAAATGGCTAAATCAGGGCTTCTTTTTGAAATTTTACCAGAACTGACTGCTTTAAAAGGATGCTATCAAAATGAACATCACAAACATGATGTCCTGGATCATTCATTAGCGGCTTACAGCCAGCTTGAAACATTATTGAATGACAGGAATATAAATCCAGAAATGTCTGATTTTTTAAATCGGGATATGGATAAAGAAAGATCGGCTCTATTGAAATGCTCAATACTGCTGCATGATATTGGGAAACCTTCCTCTCTAACTATTGGTAATGACAGCAAAATCCATTTTTTTGGCCATGATAAAATTGGTGCTGAAATTGCAAAACAGATCTCAATAAGGTTGAAATTTTCAAATAATGAAGCAAATTACATCGATTTTATAATAAGAAACCATATTGCAGCCCTTCACCTGTACAACTCCGGCATTAAAAATCCCCCTTCAAATAAAAGTTTGACTCGTTTCTTTATCAAATGCGGAGATATGACACCGGATATTCTGCTTCACACAATTGCCGACATAAAAGGAAAGGGAAACGAAGATAAAAGAAACGAAGATTTTTTAAGTTTCGCATCGTATCTTCTAAAAGAGTTTTTTTCCGGCTATGAGGTTAAAAAAACCGGACTGCGGCTGATTACGGGGAATGATCTTATTGAAGAGTTTGGCCTGTCACCTTCACCTCTATTTAAAAGAATCTTATACCTTGTTGAAGAGTCAAGGATTTCAAACGATATAAAAAATCGTGAAGAGGCTTTTTCTTTGGTAAAAGAACTAATAAAAAGCAATTTCGCCAAATAATCTTATTAAGAATCTACCGATCAACCGATAAACTGCTCTTTTTTGTTATTTTTTTGATGCTTATTTTTTATCCTAATCCTTGACAATATAAAGCCGTTTCTATAGTTAAGCCAAGATATATAAAATCGGACAAGATTCTTATTTGAATCATTGGAGCAGAATAGATAGACTATGACAATATATTTTAAAGCAATGTTTTAGGAATCTTTACAGGTATGAAAAATATAACCAAGAAAAAGGAGAATCGACATGAACATTTTGTTTTTCGGACCGAACGGCAGCGGTAAGGGAACTCAGGGGGCCATTTTAAAGGATAAATACAAGACTCCGCACATTGAATCCGGTGCAATATTTCGTGAAAACATCTCAAAAGGAACCGAACTCGGCGCAAAAGCCAAGACATATATAGACAAAGGCGATTTGGTACCTGATGAAATTACGATTCCTATGATACTGGATCGCATGAAACAGCCTGATTGTAAAAACGGATGGCTTCTTGACGGTTTTCCCAGGAATAAGAACCAGGCAATCAAACTAGATGAATCCTTGAAAAAAGCCGACATAAAGCTTGATATAGTTGTTGAAATTGTGCTCGACAGGCAGATTGCAAAAAACAGAATAATAGGACGCAGGCTTTGTGAAAAGGACAACAATCATCCCAACAACATATTTATAGATGCGATAAAACCGAATGGAGACAAATGCCGTGTCTGCGGAGGCAATCTT
>JAGVOC010000094.1 GCA_020052975.1 Desulfobacterales bacterium
TAAGGGAGTCTTCGCGCCTCCCTTATAACCCTCCGCGAAAGGTATGCATTCATCCCCGCGGCAAGCCGACGGGGGATTCTGCAAAGTCTTTGCTAAAGAAATAACTTCAAAGGTATCAAAAGGAGCGCCTAAAATTTCCATGGCCCTGACGCCCATCTTGGCTCCAATAATGGAGTAAATCCCTAAGTGGCGGTGAAGCTCATTGGTCAGAAAACATGCCTTCCACTCATTAAGACCGTGTTTTTCGATTATCTTTTTTACATAAGGCTTGACATCTTCTTTGAACAAAAATGTATCAGTTGGAAAATCATTCAGAATTGTCGTCTCACGAGCGCTCGAATAAGAATCAATAAGATTGTTGAGAAGTCTTAAATAAACTTGCTTAAGATCATCCGCCTTGAAATCGCTAAGATATCTAGTGCCGGCGCTTTCCCGCGACGGCACAAATTTGAATATAGAAGGCTGATACAGATATATAGCGGTCATTTCATCCCAGATATAAAAATGACCATCCGATATAAGTTTTTTGACGGCAGGATCTTCATGGAGTCCATCCAGCAGGCGAGCCGCCGGGGTATCTATAAGCTTTATCTGACGGTGCAGCTCCTTATCAAAGGGGATTAACTTCTCTTTCGGAATATTGAAGGCATAAACAGTTGCCCCTGATTTGAAGACAAAGTCGGCAGAAAGTGAGTCATGCTCATAATTCCAGCCCCCAAAAAATACAATACGGGAGAGCTTATCTTTTATACCGGGGTCTATTTTGAGCGCATCTGCCAAATTCGTTAAAGGGCCAATGCAAAGATAGATTAATTTTTCGTCCGAAAGTTTTAATGCCTTCACAATATCATCTGCTGCCGGAGGCATTGCCGTTGAATCTTCAGAGATCGGCGGGAGCTCGGGCCAACTTAAACTCTCCGACCACTGTCTCCAGAAAGGGGCGTGTTTATTCAATGTCTTTCCGGCAGTTACTTTTATGTCTCTCCTGTCGAAATATTTAAGGATCCGCCTCAAATTACTTGATCCGGACTCAGGCGAAACTGAGCCGTCTGAGGTTACAATCAAGCGGATGTCAAACATGTCTGAATTAAGAATCATGGCCAACGCTCGAATATCATCAAGCGCCATGTCCGTGTCGATAATAACGGGAATTCTGTAAATATGTGATTCTGAGTAAGCAGGCAGAATCACAATGAGAAGAGAACATAAGATAAATATAAAGGCGCGCTTTTTTATAGCTGTCTTAAGCCTCATGCTATTGTCCATTTAATGCTCTTCTTTCTCCTTTTATAAAGGCTATTCAAAAATACGCCCCGGACGATCACGGTATGGTTTTCCTTCAGGACACCGCCCGACGATCGCAATCTCCAACTTCTCATCCGTCACTCTGGTTCTGTGTGAGATTGTTTCCAGTGCGCCCATGATAACTTTATTTTTCTTCATTTTGTAATTTCATAGCGCCTTCATAAGGTCTTCCTTCAAGAAAATCCCCTATGAGCAGAAGCCCCATGAATTTTTCTTTTTCATTGGAGAGTTTTTGCGCCATGTCGCCAATAGTGCCGCGTACAATGCGCTGCCGGTCAGGATAACCTGCCCAGAAAACAACAGCGCACAGCGTATCCGGCTTATACATTTCTTTTAACGCCGAGAAGAGTTTCTCAGGATTACCCATCGCCATATACTGAATCATGTTAACCGGATATTTGCCGAGGTCTTTTAATATCTGACGATCTTCAATCTCATGACCCATCAGAAAGATGGGCGCGGTCTGCATAACGAAACGGGTTTTATAAGCAGGAATAATGCTTTTACCCAAAGCTGCCATTGCGGCTGCATCGCATCCCATACCCGGAATAATCACGAGGTCCTGTTCATCAAAAGATTCTGCATACCAATGTCCGGGACCAAAAAGATTGGGATTGCCGGAATCGAGCAGACCCACATTTTTGCCTTCGCTTATAAATTTTCTGATCTGCTCCACCCGCTCATCTCTTAGTCTGAAGCGTTCCACTTTGAATACAGCGTATTCTTCTTTTGTCAATTGGGTATAAAACTTTCCTTTGTAATCCCATAACCCTGTCCATGGATCAAAAAGAACCGGCTTGTTCCCGATATACTCTGCAAAAAGTTTTACATGCTGCTCCGGTGCAATGATCGCATCCATCTGTCTGATCGTGTTAAGAGCCTGCAATGTTGCCATCTGAGGGTCTGAAGGACCGATTCCGATAACATAAAAATGACCGCGCCCCCATGCGCCTGCCTGTGAAGGGAAGAGGCTTGAAGCAATTGCCAGAGCGATTGCAGCCATAAGCAGGATTTTTCTCATCAGTTTCAAAATATTATCCTCCTTTTTATGTAACGCTGAGGGCGTTCGAACACCCTCAGCGTCAACTCCCCGAGTTAGATTATGCAGGGCTTAAAATTTGCAACTTACTTTCACCCCATAGACCTGTCTTGGCATATCGTAGCCAGCGATTTCCTGATAATTAGTTCCTGTCAGGTTGTTAATATAGGCTCCTATGCCAAAATTTAATCCTTTTAACTTAAGATTGTGTTCATATCCAACGTCCAATGTTGCATAGTCATCCAGAGTTGTTTTTTCTCCCCCTTCAGTTTTCTGGGCATTTCGATCGCTTACATAACGGGCGCTGAGTCTCAACAGTCCGTCTTTCAATATCTTGTATTGTCCCAATAGCTTTATCTTATGATGCGGTAAAAGTTGAGGCAGGTAATAAGTCCAGTCTTTCTCGAACGCCGTCTCTGTGGCGTCGTAATCTTGATACACGTAAGCGGCCGTTGCCGAAAAACGGTCACCCAGTTTAATAGAAGCTTCGAGTTCTGCTCCATAGAGCTTAAAGTGATCAATGTTATAAAGGCAATCGCTCCCCAAGCCTGTTCCGGGAGCAGCTATGCCGTTATCGTTCATGAAGTCCTTGATGTCATAATAAAAAAGAGCTGCCCTTATCGTGACAGGTTTGAAGTCCTTAATAATCCCCGCCTCGTATTGCCATGCTGTCTCCGGCTTTAATACTGAATTGTCTTTGTCGGCGCACCGCGCCCACCAGTAATAGTCTCAGGGACATGGCAGGCGACTAGCGCGACTTGCATAGGCATATAGTGCAGTCGTCGGAGTTGCCTGAAAATCGACCTTAAGACTTGGAAACCAGCCCTCTTCTGTTTGGGTTTTTCCTCCGGTGGGAAAGGCGGGACTAGTCTTCCCTTGCTCAACCCATGTGTAATAAGTATCCATATCTATATGGTAATAACGAACTCCCGGAGTGAGCTTTAATCTGCCGTCGAGCAAAGAAATGACATCCTGAATATATCCGGATTTCACGATATATATCCTCGGATTATTGTCTGGATCGCCGAGTTCCTGATAATCGACCCCGAATGTCAGGAGATTAAACCCGAGTATGCTCACATCCCTATATTCACTGATTAGACCTCTGGTCCAGTCACTAATAGTTGAGCGGCTGAAATTACCCTGTGCGTTATAAGAATAAATATCTCGCTCACCTTTATTCTGATGCAGCACGGTATGGAAGGTGCCGGGACCCAAAGGAATATCAAGTGTTCCGGCAAGGTAATATGTTTCACGATCCCAATAAGGCTTCGGAGGGCCTGGAAGCTGTGCAACAGACGGCAGATGTCGCAACTGGTCTGCACCACCAAAAAATTTCGGATAATCCGGGTCATAATCAGAACGGGAAGGATCATTGAGGACGGGAAACCCGTATATGACATTGGCAGTCTTTAATCCAATGGAAAGCTTTGCATCCCTGGGAAGCCAGAAGGTCAGGTGTCCGTTAAAGCTCTCATTATCCTGGAAGTTGTTTCGGAGATATCCGTCGGTCTCCTGCTTGCTGACCGAAAAATGATAACCTACGAAATTAGCCACTCCTCCATTTACAGAGGCACCGAGGTTTTTGGTATCGTATGAACCGAAGCCTGAAAAGACATTGAAATCCGGCTTAATCTTATCTGTTTTCTCCCCTTTTTTGGTGATTATGTTGATGACGCCGCCCATGGCAAAGGGATGAAGAACAGAATGACCGCCGCGGATTATCTCGATACGCTCGATATCGTCCATATTTAAGGTGGACCAGTCGACGATATATCTTCCATTATGCCCGGTAAAATTGACCCGGCGGCCGTCGATTTCAATAACCATTCGTCCTTCGTTCAGGCCACGAATGGATACCTCATCTCCGGGGCTGGCAATCAAGGGGTTAGAGCGCTGGACATCAATACCCCCTATCTCCTCCAGCACATCCGTCAGGTTTCGAACAAGACCCGGCTTGTTGAATTCATCCATGCGAATGATGGTCTTTTCTGTTGTGATCTCAACCCCGGGCTGAGGCGCTATAACTGTGATCTCTCCCAATTCATAGGCCTTTTCATCCTCTGCCGTTGCAAGTGACATATTGAACAATAACAATAAAATACAGCCAAACAGACCTTTCAAAGCTATTCTCATCACATACCTCCAAGGGTTTTTCTTCCCCTCTTCTGTTACAATGAAAAGGGGCGTTGTGTTTCGCAGCGTTACCCTACAGGGCAGGGTGTCCCCCCAAGGTCATCCCTGCCCCCGTTACTTTTACCTAATTAGTCTTCTCTATTACCCTTTAATACATTCACCTCCTTTGTTCAGCAATCTCGTCGTTTCATTTTCTCTGCTTTATCTATCTCCACTGTCTCTCAATTCGGTATATGAAAAAAGCGGGTGCGGGTCTGGCTCCCGCACCCGGTGTCCTCCGGAGGGTTAACGAGGTTCCAGATGTAGCTTATGGTTCCGAAACGCCGCCGTCATCCGCCTCTCTTTTTCTGCGTATGCCCGTGTCGATGTATTTCCGCATCATGGCCGGGATGGCCGTGGTCATGCGGTCCGTATTCCCCCTTGTGTTCGTGCTCGTGCATGTGAGGGTGATCATGAATCTGCCCTTTGTCCTGCTTCACATGCTGATGAGGGTGTTTGTGAGAATGCCTGTGAGGATGTGAATGCTTGTGCCCGTGTGTTCCACACATAGGTTGACTCCTTTGATTAGGGCAATGCCCTTTTATCCTGCAAATGATCTATGCTCCCTGTTAATGCGCTGTGCCTTTGATTCACCCCATGATGATGTTCCCCCCTGTGAACACTCTTCTCAGGTCTATAAGATCATCTTCTATTTCGGCATCGAGGAACTCACTCTCCAGTGCGATCTCAATCGCCTTGAGCGCCTCCGCCGCGTATTCTCCAGTCATCCTGAAATAATCGAAAAACCGTCCCCCATAGCTGTCGATATGTTTCAGCTTATAGTTGTATGACCACAAAATCGTCTCTATCCGAATGAAGAGGTCAATAGAGCCGCACCAGCTATACCGGTTGCCAACGCTGAATACCATCCAGTTCATAAGAGGTCCGTTCTGTTCGAGCATGACTAATCAAATAGGATATTCGGCCAGCCATGCCGCTGTCACGCTTCTTTTCCTTTCTTCCGCGACTTTAGTAACGCCCATAGTCCGAAGAGCGCCATAAGAAAACTTATCCCGATAAAAGCTTGCGTAAACTTCGCCACCAGGGGTTTCCTGAACGATTCCATAAAGAGGTTTTCATCCACTTCAACCTCTATCTGTGCTCCATGCATGCCGTGTTCGGATTCCCCGGAAACCTTTACAGTCCATTTGCCCTGCCTGTCGGGGAGGAATGATACGAAACCGTTTCTGTCAGTTCTTCCCTTCTGATGCGGAATCGTGTCTCCGGGACCGAATATCTCATATGAGGAATAGCTTGCGGGATCATCTTCAGCATAGAATACACGTACACTTATGCCTTTATTTTCGACCTGATAATGGACGGAATGGGCTTCTGCCCCTGAGTATATCAAAAGCAGGATGACCATGACGTGAACAATTTTTGTCATTTTATATTTTCTTCCTCCTTCGAAAGCAATAATATACTATAAGACCAAGGCCGATAGTTCCGAAACCGGCAACAGCTGTAACAGGTCTGCTGATGACCGAAAAGTATATGATCCACAAATTTCCGATAATAAACAGTAAAGGCGTTAAAGGGTATCCGATGGTCTTATATTCTCTCTGGAACACAGCTTGGGTAAATCTGAGCCTAATCATGCCGATTACAGTAAGCGTAGCGAAGAGTGACAATGTGAAACCTATGTAAAGCAGCAACTTGTCGAAGGAAGCCGTAAAAACCATTACGATAGCAACTGCCGCCTGAAAAAAGACAGCATAGGCAGGAGTCCTGTGCAGACTGTTCACCTTTCCGAAAAGTTTGAAGAAGACTCCGTCTTTTGCCATTGCATAATAGACCCTCGGTCCTGCCATAATCATGGCGCTAAGCACAGACAAAAGGCCCAGTGTAATGGCGCCTGTAAAATACTGACCGATACCTTTCCCAAACAGGGCGATTGCCGATTCAGCGCCGACCTCCAGTACCCCTTCCATCTGCGTTGGAGAAAGGGCATAGATGTATAATACGTTCAGCATAAGATAAAAGCACATAACGAAAAATGTGCCTGAGAGCAGGGCCATCGGGATATTCCTGCCGGGGTTCTTGATTTCACCGCCAAGATAAGCGGCTGCGTTCCATCCACTATAGGCAAAGGAGACAAAGATAAGAGCCACTGCAAACTTGTCCTGAAAAATCGTGCCTGCAATGAAAGGCGAGTCAAAATGAGTTGCGGACCCCTGCCCCCAAAAAAAACCTGCAGTAACAAAAAGAACAAGAAGGCCTATCTTGAATAAGGTCAATACGTTTTGAACTTTTGCGCCAAGTGAGATACTGTGGTAATGGACGATGGAAATCAGGATGATAATGAATACTGCCGATACAGTAACAGGCGATATCGTCAGGATGTTCGTATCCAAAAGGGTGAATGTGAATCCGGCTTTGGAATTAATCGGCAGCAACCGGAAAAGATAGGTGGCAAAGGCAATGGCTGCTGCGGCAATCGGCGCGGAAAACCCAACGATAAGCGATATCCAGCCCGAGAGAAAAGCAGCGCCTTTGCCGAAGCTTTCCCTGAGAAATATATATTCCCCACCGGCTTTCGGAAACATGGCCCCGAGTTCACCGTAGCAGAGGGCGCCGGATAGCGCAAATATGCCGCCTATAAACCAGCAGAAGAGCATTGTCAGCGGGTTGCCGAGCTCCCCGATGATAAACCCGGATGTGGTAAAAATGCCGGTTCCCACCATATTGGCAACTACGAGCATGGTAGCGGAAAAAAGGCCTATCTCTCGTTTGAGGTCGATGTTGTTAAGACTGTTCTTCAACTTATCCTCATTTGATGAACTCGTAAAAAATCGTCATACCTGCGAAGGCGGGTATCTATGGGGACACAGTTACTTATAAAGAATGGATTCCCGATTAAGGACTTCGGGAATGATAACGGATTAAAAAAAACTTTTTGCGAGGCCATCCTCATTAAATTGTCCTCACTTGAGCCCAATTGTCAGTGTTGTACGATACGATGATTTATCGCACTCAGATTGATCGGCATACGGCAATTCATGCATGGCTGTGAAGAGCCACGGTCCCGTGGAAATCAATTTCACACGTGCAATCCCGCCGGCATCGCTTTCACCTTCCTGCAGCAACTTGCCCTCCTGCTGCAGGGCAGTCTTTTCATCAGTCGCATTGAACTTTGCACCTTTAAGCGGCTTGCCCTCATACATTACCTTCAACATCAATTCGTCACCGACCTTCAGCTTGTTGATATTATCAGAAGGAATGATCTCAAAAGGAAGACTGCTGCGCGGATGGGAACCTTTTCCTTTGGATCCGATGGATCCGACATTTATCAGCGCTTTTGCGTTCATTGTAAAATGGAGACAGGAAACGGCTTCCTTTAATGTCTTTTTATTCCCCAGTTTCCTGCCGTCAGGCGTATTTGAGACAAAACCCTGTTTGAGTTCCGCAATAACTTCATGTGGCCCCTCGGCTCTGGGTATAAAAATGTATTTTGCAGGAGCAATCCTTTCAAGCGGAGTTTCCCGGCCTTCGGGGTCGCGTACAAAGATGCGCTCAATATTTTCTTCTTTCACCTTCTCGTGAGATGGATATTTGTGCCCCCATCCAATCTCTATCGTTACATTATCTCCAGGTTTGGGCGAGTGGTTGCTCGCATTCAGCCAGAGCATATGCCCCTGCGCCGTTGAGCCCAGCCCTATCACAAAAAAAAGAATTGTAATCATCAGCGATGCTATTTTCATATCGTTCTCCTTCAATAAAAAATGATCATTATCTTTTATTCATCCTCAACCTTGTACCGTTTTGTCAAAAAATCGCCGACATAGATCAGATGTTCATGGGGGAGCTTTTCACCTTTTGTTTTCTCAAGAATCGTGTCGAGCGTTCCCCGGATGACGTTCTCCTTTTCTTTATAGCCGGCATAGAGGACTATAGCGATCGGCGTTTCCGGTGGGTAATGCGTTCTCAGTTTCTTCACAACCTCCTCCATATTGAGAAACATGGTAAAGAACACCATTGATGCCCGGTGTGCTGCAAGGTTCTCTATGCTGTCGGCCCCTGCATAGTTTTCTTTCCCGAAGGAAGCGGTGAGAATGACCGAATGTGTTTTTTCTCCTGAAGTTACCCCTTTTTTCAGGGCGGCGTTCGCAGCATTAAAACAGCTGATTCCCGGTATGATTTCCAACTTTAGATCTTCGAATGCCTCCATATACCAAGCATGAGGCCCATAAATGGTCGGATCTCCGCTGTCCAGAACAGATACGGTTTTTCCTTCTTTAATGGCTTTTCGGATAGTTGAGTCGATTTCCTTGAATTCTTTCAGCTTCTCCTCGTAATTGAACCGTTTATTTTTTTTGGCCTCTTCCGGCGTTTTTCCATATATGCCGAAGATTCCGAATCCGGTATCGTGAACTTCCTTGTCATGCAGTAGCACGGAAAATTTATCACGGATTCTCTTGTCGCAAAAGATAAGGTGCGAGTCCTTGATTGTGTTGATCGCCCGCACCGTGATGTTATCCTGATCTCCGCTGCCGACGCTCACAAGATACAGATTGGTCTTCGGTCCCTCCAACGCATATACATTCCGACCTAATCCCGACGATACAACAATGACAAACAGAAGAAGTGCAAAAATGCTTCTTGCTGTTGAAACAAACAAATGGTTCATACCAGCCTCTCCTTTCTCTTGAATTATTTTTTTTACATTCTGACAGACAATGAACCCAGTATCGTGAATGGGGCACCGGGATAATAACTGGGAGATACGATATACTTTTTATCGAGGAGGTTGTAGAATTCCAGAGAAAGCCTTAAATCTTTCAACCAATGGAATTTTTCTATGGCATACCCTAACTTCAGATCGATCACTGTATAGGGAGGTATTTTTTCGTTATGGCCTATATCGCCATATCTTTCTCCTATACACCTTACCGTAGGAACAGCTTCAAATCCCTTATATTTGGCAATAACTCCGGAAACCATACTCCATTCAGGGACATCTACCACCTGTTTTCCGTCGGTATTATATTTGGTGCCCCTGCTCACTATATCGCCGTCATACGTTAATTTTGTATAGGTTGGATTAAAAAAGATGGTTAGGTTATCGGAAATTATGAAATTACTTCCGAGTTCAAAGCCGTAACCCTTGGCTTTCCCGACGAACGTATTGTAACTTGCAGGCTTTCCCTGGTATAAAAGGGGATTGCTCGGGTCATCAGGGTCCTTCCATCCGGGTGTAATAGTAGTATTTAAATTTTCGTGTTTTGAAAAGAAAAGAGTAGGATAGAGTTCAACAAAGTTTTTGCGGAATCTGAATCCTATATCTATATTATCTGTTTCTTCCGGCTTGTATTCATCAAACAGGTCTTCCAGAGTTATTCCCATCTTTGTGAACTTATCATAGAGTGCATAGTACATATTTATAAGCGGCATATAGGCATAGGGTTGCTGAAAAGTTCTTCCAAAACTCGTATATATTTCTGAGTTTTCATTTATCACATAAGACAGTCCCGCTGTCGGAAGCCAAACGTCATATGTTCTTGCTCCATAATCCATCTTCGGCTCTCTTTCAAGATAGGGATTGCCTTCACTGTCAAACTTGGTCACATATCCTTCGTTGTCGGATTCTTTTGTGTTTAGATACTTGAGTCCCGCCTGCCAGTTAAACGCACCGATAGTGCCTGACAATTTTGCATAAGGACTATATCTGGTACTTGAACCCTGACTCTCCGTGTAACGACCCCATCCGACGAATTGCAGGGAACCATCAGGATTAAGCCAGTAATTCTTGGCAAAAGAGTCTATCCAGTCGGATTCCTCGTATTGAAATCCAAGCAAGCCCTTAATATTTTTAAAATCAGCGCTTGTTTCTCCTATGATTCCCCATTTTTCGGATGTCCATCCGCTATCCTGTACCCCCGGTTTTGATCCTTTCGGTCCGGAAACGCTGCTGGTCCCTCCCCAATCATCTTTTTCTTCTTTGCGATAATAAGGTTTTAAAGTAAATTGAAACTGCTCCGTTAGTTTATAATCAATAAAGGCATAAAAGTCATAGTTAGTCCATTCAAGCGTATTAAAATCATAATACTGCCAATCTGTTGATGGGTCTCCGGTTAAGTTTTCAGTATAGTCATAGCGGCTATATTTATTAAGACTATCTGCTTGTGCATAGGTAAGAGACCTGAACTTATGCTGCTTGATCTCGTTAAAATTCCCCCATAAGCTTATTTCCAATTTATCTCCAATAGGCTGAACCAAGGTAAAATTAACATTATTTCTCGGGCCTAACTTCCCTTCTCCTCTCCATTTATCTTCTTCAGTATAAGAGTAGGAAAGGGAAAACTTAGTCCCGTATGGTCCCAATTTTCCAGAGTCGAGTCTTATAAAGCTTTTCGTATAATCAAACATTCCTAACGATTGTTTTAAAGTAACACCAAACGTATCTGAAGCCCACAGAGGTCTCAGTTGTAATGTTCCTCCTCTTGTGCCGGCGCCCGGACCAAGGTCAGCCGGGACAGCCCCTTTATAAACAGCTATGCTTTCAAAATTTTCCAAATCTAAAACATATGTTCTTGGACCTATAGGATTACCTCCATAAATAGGAATACCCCCTATGGACAGACTTCCCAAAGAGCCGCTTACTCCTCTTATTCGGACCCCCATTTGGGTGGTAGCTAAATTAGCAGGATCCGGACTTTCAAACATTACTCCGGGAAGAATACTGATAGCCTCCCATACATTATGACTCCCTTTTTCTCCTCCCAGCTTAAGTCCTTCTTTGGTTATTTCAACTCCGGTATATACTGTCTCCGCAGCTTCCTTAGTGGGCGTTATTATTTTTTCACCGGTTACCACAATCTCCCCAAGCTTTGCATCCTCCTTCTCCTCTTCTTTTATCTCTTCTGCTATTGCGAATGAGGCAATTATCAATAATCCCAGAAATGAACATAAGGAAATCTCAATAAACTTTTTCATCCTTCCCCTCCTTTTTTCTTCTCACCCCCTTTTTCTGATACAATGAAAAGGGGCGTTGTGTTTCGCAGCGTTACCCTACAGGGCAGGGTGTCCCCCCAAGGTCATCCCTGCCCGTTTTTTCCTAATCCTTACCCGTTGATCTTTGGTAATTGCTCTTTGATAGATGTCAGTTCAGTTTTCTGCCATCCCTCCTTTCTAACTACTTGCCTTTTTCGCAGCACCAAATAGTCTGTTCAATCTCTTCGATTCCAGAGCCAATCTCACGAGTATCCGCGAAAGTTCCTCATTCCCCTCGTCCGAAGCCCACGCTGCCCATCGCATATAACTCTCGGCGTGATTCTCGTTATGACTCATCCAGTAATCAAGCAAATTCCGGATCTTCATGCTGTCTCTCATTGAACGCCTCCTTCCCGTTTTAACTCCCGTTCTCAGGAGGAGGTAAGTTTTCTTAACTTCCATGCAATTCCTCTTTACTCTCTATAGAGAATACCTTTGGGTGTCCTGATTTTTTAAAGCCGGGGGCGGGTCTGGCCTTCCCGCACCCGGCAACCCCCGGAGAGTGAGCAAGGAACAGAGGGCAGAGGGTACAATCAAAGTCATGCGACAGAGTGATCATTGCGAGTCCACCAATAGATGTTGACAGTTGCCATATCTCTAATCCAGAAATGGTCATGGGTACAGATGAGTTGTGACCTGATATCCCTCTCCTCATGGGAAGCAGGATATCGCCTTCGCATATAAGACCAATGTTCGATTGCTTCAGAGACAGAATGATATGCAAACGAACTTTCGGTTGGGATCTGCTTTGCTAAAACCATGCTGTACACAGGATCATTCAAGAGATTGCTATGAGTACAAAACTCCTGTTCGGAAACCACAAAAATATTGACTGGTCGCAGCCCCGCAATCTTCTGCAGGGAATCCCGCAGACCGAGAGCAGTCAGATGGAGGCTGTTGCATGCCATGATGAGATCAAAGGAAGCCGGAGAACCGGAAAAGTCCTCCCATCTGCGATGATCAATCCTGATACGGTCAATACCTCTGAGAGAAGTTTCCCTCTCAAGGAGCCCCCTCATGCCGGAAGATGGTTCAAGCGCAGTGACATCACACCCAATCGCGCATAACGGCAAAGAAAGAACCCCGTTGCCTGCTCCAATGTCAAGCACCTTCCATCTCGGCCTTGCCATTTCGATGAGGGTTCTCAAAATGTTGTCATGGTAATTGTTGTGTTCAAACCACAGTCTATACCATCGCGAATACCCATCCCAGTATGAGACATCAGCAGCCTGGAAGCACGAGACACTTGTCATGGTTCCTCCCAATAAAAAAGCCACGCAGACACCTTCATGGTGGATGCCTTCGTGGCTTGGCGTTCATGAATGACTAGTAACTTGTTATCTGAAGTTCAGTCTCTTTACTCAATAAAAACGCCATAAGACGCCTCACCTTCTGGTGGACAGCCTTCATGGCGATTGTGTTTATGAGAGAAAATCAAAACTTCGTGTCTAAATTTGAAATACTTTAAAAATAATCTTGACGATTTGTCAAGAACATTTATTTTCTGAGTTCACCGCCGGTCTTTCCGACGAGATATGCAACGAGGGATGCATGGAGCTGCTCCACTTCTTCGACCGTGAGGGTCCGTTCGCCGGAGCGGTAGATGATATTGAAGGCAAGGCTTTTCTTGCCTTCTGCA
>JAGVOC010000320.1 GCA_020052975.1 Desulfobacterales bacterium
AAAGCCTGACCCGGCATCCGCCGCAGCTGTCAGTGTTACTAATGTCCCGGCATTGTATACCTCTGTGCAGTCAGAGCCACAGCTGATCCCGGCAGGGGTGGACGTAATTGTACCGGTTCCCGTCCCGCCTTTGTTCACTGACAAAATATTTTGTTTGTCTGCAGAGATAGTTCTGCTGATCTCATTAGAGTACTTGCTCTCCTTTTGTTTACTATTGTAAGCAGTAATGGCAAAATAATAGGTGATACCTGCCGTCAGGTTTGTTACCGTGTAAGTTGTGGCATTACCCACATCGATTTGGTGTGTATAGATACGAGATGCAGTCCCCCAATAAATCTTGTAGCCAGCCAGGTCGATGATCGGCGTACCGTCGTCATTTGTTGTTGGAGGATACCAGGAAAGTGTTGCCTGTTCCGCTGAAACGCCAGGAATATTTAAGACAAAACATAAACAAAACACCGAGAAAGCAAAGCAAAGGGCATATCTTTTCAAGCAGAATGTTATAGCTATCCTCTCAGTATTTATTTCAAAAAAATTCCCTGTAGTATATCAGATACCAGGGGTTGGTGTAAATCAGGAATAATTTTTTTTGAATAAGGATTGCTGAGAGTGCCTTGCCTGATGCATGAAGTTATGATGAAGTTTATGCTACTGCAGACACAGCATTGTTAAGTTTTTACAGATTTTCTTGGAAAATCGCATCGAGAGCGCTGACTACTTCAGGATCGTAGCGGGTTCCTGAATCTGATTTTATGTTCAGAAGGGCCTCGTCATGTGTATACTGTTTGTTATAGGATCTTTCAGAAATCATGGCACGATAAGAGTCAACCACAGCGATGACCCTGGATATGAGTGGTATATCATCACCCTTCAATCCGGAAGGATACCCGGCCCCATCATACCGCTCATGGTGGTGCAGGATGGCTTTTTTCACGTCTTCAGCAAACTCGACGGAATTCAGTAATTCAACGGTTAAATGCGGATGATTCCTTATAGACTGCATCTCAGTATCACCCAGTGTCCCCTTTAACAGAATGCTTTCGTCAAGATTCATAAGACCAAGGTCGTATATCATGGAAACATAAATAGCCTTTTTCTTTTCCTCTGCGTCAGTTCCCATCCTGTCCATTATCTGCAGAACAAGGTCCGACAGAATTTTCTCCTTTTTATGATATTTCTTTACAGCATCGAGGAGAGCGGCAAGGGAAGATATCGTCTGATGTATTTCAGCTTCTTCATATTTATTCTCACGCAGTCCCTCAATAAAATGGGCAATTCTGTCTGACATGATAAGCGCAATATACAAATCTCTCTTCGTGAATACTTCCGCCGTTTTTTTATTATTTAGATTCAGTACGCCGATCACCCTGTCACGGGTTTTTAAGGGCAGTGAAAGCAAGGACTTTGTATTATACTGTGCAATGTTCTTTCGGTCTAAGTGCAAATCTTTTTCAATGTCTCCTATAAGGAGTGGCTTACCTGATGCGGCCACCCATCCTGCAATCTGTTCACCGACATTGATTCGCGTCCTCCTGACTATTTCATCGCTCAGTCCTTTCGAGCCTTTGATTACCAGATCTGCCGTCATATTATCCCTGAGCATAATTGAACATATATTCAGACCTAACAGCTCCGAGATGAAATCGGCAAACATGTTCATGGTCAAAGTAACAGCGGTATCCAGTGCATCCTGTTCACTTTTGGGAATGGAAATGTTTACTATGCAATTATCATCAGAATTTTTCGTCTCAAATATCCAACCGTGGGCCTCCGCAGCTTTTTTTGCAAGATAAAGTCGTATCTCGTCAAAGGACCACTCTTTGTAGAAGAAATACTTGGACTTCGAGAGATTGCTTATGACTTCTTCAGCAATATTTCTGGACACGGTAACCGTCATATGGACATAGTCATCTTCCTTTACTGCAATATTCATTCTGTCGCCGCCCCGAAGATGGAAAGATAATCCTTCCATCAGATTCATAAACATTTGTGTGACCTTACTCCTGTCACCTATGATATCGTGCAAAGGCCTCTGGATCTCCATATCGAACTGAATGTCTTTCTGGGTCAGCATGATTCTGAGTACCTTGGACCTGGACAGTTCATTCAGCAGATCCGGCAGATTGATTAATGATTTCTCCATAACCAGAGCTTCATTTTCAAGCCTCAGAAAATCAATAAGGTTCTCAACAATGGATACCAGGCCGGTCGTTTCGTTGAGGATTATGTTGTAAAAATCCGTCGCCTTATCCCTTTTCAGCTTCTCTGCCTGCAGAAGGTAATAGACTGCTCCTTTGATCGAATTGAGCGGAGAACGCAACTCATGAGAAATACGGGTAATAAACTCGGTCTTATCTATGTCCGTTTCTATTAATTTCCTGTTGATATCTTCAAGGTCCGATGCCTTTGCCCTAAGCTGTCTGATCAGGAATGCATTTTCAAAAGCAATCGCAGCCTGATCGGCAATGACATTCAGGAGATTAAGCTCATCTTCTGTAAAGGGGGTAGCATCCTTTTTATCATTAATATTTATGACCCCGTACAGTCTTTCCCCGCTTATAATGGAACAAGATATAAACGATTTTGTTTTATACCGGTTCCTTCTGATACGCTCGAATCTCGGATCAGTTTCAATGTCTTCGACAAGGACATAAGAACGATTTTTAGCAACAAACCCAGCGACATCGTCGCCGACTTTCACTTTGTAGTTCTCGATAAACGGGATATCAAACCCTCTTGCTGCAAGAATATAAAGCTCATCCAGTTCATTCTTCAGCATCAGAGAGCCTTTTTCGGCATTCGTATATTCAATGGCACGGTCAAGCATCAGGTAGGCAAGAGTTGTGATGTCCTTCGTTGCAGTGATAACACTGGAAATTTCCTGAAGAATCAATAATTTCTTTTCCAATGTCTGCAGATTTTCCACTAAAATCCTTCCCCGTAGCCGGAAGCCTGTTTTTTCAACTTGTTCTCTCACCAAAGAATGTAAGAAAACATACCCTATTAACACAATTTTTTCAACAAAATAATGTGACAACAGACTATTTCCTGAATAACCTAAGGGAGCCAGAGATATTCTATGTTCTGCTTGTATTGAAAGGTTACAGGGACTGTTGTGAAGTAAGTGAAACTCCCCGCGGCAAGCCGACGGGGCATCCTTGGCGCAGCTTAAAAGAGCTGCGCAGGCCCTTGCTCAATCTCACGATGATGCTTTATATATTT
>JAGVOC010000177.1 GCA_020052975.1 Desulfobacterales bacterium
GAAGGGAGATAAAATATCTTCAAAAAAAATTCTGACTTCTGACTACTGTATTCTGTATTCCAGATACCTCGCAGCTCTGCTGCGGGGTAGTTCATTCTTTGACGGCTTCGCAAAAAGTCATTCTACTGTGTTGCACTTCATTTTTCGTCATTGCAGCGTACCAGTATGTACGCTTCATTCCTCAAGATTCGTGCGCCTTGCATAATGAGCTTTTTACTTTGCCGTCTGAATTTGTACATTTTACGAGAGCATTAATCTTTAACCGTCTCTTTTTCAGGAGGCGGGTTCCCATAAAGAAGCATGGATGGTTGATCAGAAATTAATTCAATTGAACGGTTTAATGTTTCACTGGTTTTTTCTATACTTTGCATTGTTGCAAGGATCTGCTTCTGCAGGGATGAAAGGTTGTAATCGGTCTTTTCAACAAGGGAGGTCCCTTTCTGTATCAGGTTCCCCGCATTATTTATTGTCCGATTGAAATCCTGAATTGTCTGCGCGATGTCATCCTGATTATCGGCAACAATTTTATCAACTTTTGCTATTGTGCTGTTTAAGTTTGAAATGGTTTTGTCAGTATTTAATGAAACTGATTTAAATGTGTTTCCTGCATTTTCGATGGAATCCATCGCAGCGTCCCATTTGTCTAAGGATGCTCTGATATCCGAGGATAAGTTCCCGATTTTTGCCTCATCTACCGCAATGCTTATTCTATCGAGAGTCTTTTTAAACTTGACTGATATTCCTTCAAGGTCCATATTTTGCAATTGTGTTACCACGTCGCTTATGTTGTCTATGAAGTTCCTTATTTCAGAAGGTTTTGTATCGATAACCGTATATCTAGGCGGAAAGCTCAGTGACGGGGAAAGATCCGGTTCACCTTTTCTCTTCCTGTCCAGTTCAATAAACATTATGCCTGTTATTCCGACTGATTTTAACTGAGCAACGATATTTTTATCCGGTTTCATATCGGATTCTATTTTTAATACTATCTCTATAAGCTTTGCATCCGGGGCCACAAGTATATCGGCAACTCTTCCGATTGTAACTCCCCTGTATTTTACAGGCGAGTCTTTTGCCAATCCCTGCACCGAATCGTCGAAATAGGCTGAATAGAGATGTCCCTGTTCAAAGAAATGTGACATGCCGAGCCATAGTATCGCAATAAACGCAACAAACAAACCCAACAGAACAAAGATCCCGACACTGAATTTTGTTTTTATTGAAGCCATATTTTATCGATCTTTCTTTTATAACTTTTACGAGTCCATCAACTTTGATAACTTCATAAAAAGCCAAGATCTCACGCCAAGCCACAAAGCTCACAAAGTTAACTTATTAATATTTAATGATATTTACTTGGCGTTCTTAGTGCCTTTGTGAGAAAATAGAGTTTTTAAGAGCTTATCAACTTTGCGTTCCGGTTAAAAAATTGCCTGACTGACTGATCGGGACTGTGGTCCCTTATACTCTTTGGATCCCCCTCGGCAATTATCCCCTTTGTATTCTTATCAAGCATTATAACCCGGTTGGCAACTGTAAATATTGTATCAAGGTCATGTGTTACGATTACAATGGTTGTGCCTAGTCTTTTGTTGATTTGCATGATAAGCTCATCAATTTCAGAGGAGATAACCGGGTCGAGACCAGCTGTAGGTTCATCCAGAAAAAGTATTTTCGGATTCAGTGCAAGAGCCCGTGCAAGACCGGCCCTTTTTTTCATTCCCCCGCTTAGTTCCGAAGGCATATAATCTTCAAAACCTTCAAGTTCAACAAGGCGCAGTTTTAGCTGAACGAGCATATCCACAGAATTTTTAGGCATTAAAGAATACTCTGTTATCGGAAGCGCTATGTTTTCTGCAACAGTCATTGAGCCCAGAAGGGCGCTGCTTTGGAAAAGTATCCCTATTCCTTTTAAAATATTATGCAGTGTTTTAGTGTCACATCCGGTTATGTCAATGCCGTCAATAAAAACGTTCCCGGATGATGGAGCGGCAAGGCCTACCATGTGTTTCAGCAATGTGCTCTTTCCGCATCCGCTTCCACCCAGTATCACAAGAATTTCACCTGCAAAAACATCGAGGCTGATGTTTTTGAGAATAACTTCATCGCCGTATTTTGCAATAAGATTTTTTACCCGGATGACTGTATCTTTTATTGCCATAACCTTTTTATGTTTATCTCCAGTAGCTTCGCCCGACTGCAAACATTGAATCAAAAAGGATAATAAGAAATATGCCGCTTACAACAGCTGATGTGGCCGCATTTCCGACTGCATCAGCACCCCCTCTTGTCTGAAAACCCCTGAGGCAGCCAACCCATGAAATAAGGATGGCAAAGATAATGCTTTTGGACATTCCCCAAACAACTTCGAAAAGGGTCAGAACCTTAATAGTTTGGGAGATATATGAACTTATCGTCAGGTCAAGAATGAACACTCCGACAACAAGTCCACCGGCAATCGCAAATATATTCGAAAAAAGGGTAAGCAACGGCACTACAATAACAGATGCCAGTATTCTTGGTATTGCCAGAAAAAGTGTAGGGTCGAATCCCATGACGAAAAGGGCGTCAATCTCTTCGGATATTTTCATGGTTCCAATTTCTGCGGCAAAAGCTGAGCCGGATCTGCCGGCGACAACTATGGCAGTCATTATCGGTCCGAGTTCTGAAACCATCGCAATAGCTACAAGCGAAGCGACATAAAGATTTGCTCCAAACTGCTGCAACTGTAACGAAGACATGAAAGAAATGACAAGCCCGAGAAGAAAACTGATAAGCGCCACTATAGGAACGGCATTAACACCGGTTTTTTCCATGCACAGTATCGTATCGTCAACACGAAGTGACCCGGGATGCCGGAATACATGGTAAAATGAAAAAAGAACCGAACCGATAAAAGAAACAAGAATTTTAAAATTAGAAGCACTTTTTATTACGGTTTCACCGAATCGGATAACAACCCCGTAAGATTTTTTCGGTTTGACAGAAACGGGGGATTTATCAAAATCCGACTCTTTTAAAGAAAGAATGTTTTCTGCAATATTACGGGCATCTATGATCCTGAATGAACTATTTTTATTCTTTATGACTTTTTTTATTTCTATAAGGACAATAAGACCAAAATCGTCAAGATATGAAATGCCATCAAGATCGGCAGTCAGAGAAGTCAGAGCTAATGAACTGATTTCCGGAATTAATTCTTTAATTATGCCTGCTGAGGACCGGACATCGAGTTTCCCATGAAAATGAACAGTAAAAACACCCTGTCCATCTGCGGAAATGTTGTAATATTGGGATCTGCATTGTTCCGGTTTTTTCATTATTAAACCTGTCGGCTTCGTAAAAAGTTATTCTGCTGCGTTGCACTTCATCTTTCGTCATTGCAGCGTACGAAAAGTACGCTTCATTCCTCAAGATTTGTGCGCCTTGCATAATGAACTTTTTACTTTGCCGTATGAATTCTTAAATGAAGCTCCCCGCCGCAGAGCGGCGGGGTATCTAACTTTACTTGTAACACTATTGTTACAAATTGAACAATTTTAACTGCTGTATCCGGCTATCA
>JAGVOC010000401.1 GCA_020052975.1 Desulfobacterales bacterium
CATGATCAATGCACTGTCCATCGCAGCCGCAGTCAGGTTTGTGAACGACATCTCCTTTACCGGAGAGTGGTGGAAAATGATCGTAATCGGCGCTGTCTTTGGCGTCGTGAATTCATTCATCAAGCCGATTATTACCCTTTTTACCTTGCCCCTCATCATCCTTTCCCTCGGACTCTTTACCCTCATCATCAATACCCTTATGTTCCTTCTTACCGCCAAATTTTCTGGCCCGCTGGATCTCGGGCTTCATATCACCGGGTTCTGGCCTGCATTCAAGGGTGCCGTGATTATCAGCATTGTCAGTGTTCTTCTTTCCTGGATTACCGGATTGAAGAAGATAAAATATTTCAGGCGCAGGGGATAGGGGCTGCAGGGCCATCGCATATGCATTTTCTCAGGCACAGGAACCCCCCGATTACCTCGCCGAAGACCCACAGTGTTTCCTCGAATGAAGATTTAGAGACAATTACTTTCTTTTCTAAAGTTGCATTGTAATCAACAAGGATCGTTTGCGTGTAGCACCTACAAGCAGAGAATTTTAGCCCGCTCGTTGTTTTATCGATTTCTTAGGGCAATCTGCATAAAACCACCCGGTTTTGTCCTTCTTTTTAGAATGTAATTGCCTTATCACTATCAACAACCCATTCAGCCAATTCAGGCATCGTTGCTTTTTCTGCGCCCTCAAAATATGGATGATTTCTGAAGATTCCACATCGTGCCATACATGTTCCACAAACCTTCACAGCTACACCTTGCGAAATAAGGTTTTTAAGCATTTGGGACAAATCTTGGTCATACCCTTCTGGTGGTTTGCACACGTCACGAGCCATATCAACGGAATCATTCATCAAAAATATTCTTACTTCTTGGCCAGCTTCGAGTAGTTTTCCTGCCAAACGTAAGCCATTCCAGGTAACATCCGTGCTGTCATATGGTTGACGGTTAAAGACTATTAAAACTTTCATATTTCCTCTTCAAATACTATTTAAAAAGTTAATACCTTATCAGCTTCTTTGACTGATTCATAAAGGTCATTCATATAGCCGATCGGACATACCTTTGTGCTCACAAGACCGTGAGCTTTCATACAAACCCCTCAGACATACATGTTGCCTTTAAACTTATCTACCTGTTCCTTAACATTAAATTGCTCGCTACTTACCTGTTCAAATAGGACCCCTTTCCCCAGCATAAAGACATTTACTTCATCCCCTTTTTCGACAGCTATATTTGCTAATCGCATCGCATTGTAGACGGTTTCTGCGTCGTCTGTGTTAATAATAAAAAGCATATTCATTGACGATACTCCTTCCTTATTTTGATTTGAGACAAAGTATAATATAGCTTGTGTCTATCAATCAAGTGTAACTCATAGTTTATCTCTATATTATTTCACATATGACAACAGCGCTAATTTCCTTCGGGGATAGTTAAATGGTAGTTGACAGAGCAGAGGTATTAAATAGTTTGCGAATTTCTATGTGAACGCTTGCCCTCGACAGGGACCTTATATGGTGTTTGTAACAAGGAAGGAATAAACCGATGACAAGAATCCTACCGAATGTTCTTTTCTCAGTGTTTTCCTCTTCTTGCCACATAGCGTTGAATGACATTCGTCATTATCCTCTTGGCAGCAGAGTTCAGAATGATATTCTGACCCCTTTGCAAAAACAAGATTTGCGCAAATTATAATCAAAATATGGACAAATACTGTATAATATATTATGCAATTTGAATGGGATGAGGGGAAAAGCAAATCAAACAACCTAAAGCACGGGATAGATTTCGAAATGTCCAAAGGATTGCGGCTTGATGAGAATCGTATTGAAATTCATGCGCCTCATCCTGTCGAAGACCGATGGATTATTATTGCAGAACTGAATGGAAAAATTTGGACCGCTATTTTTACCCTGAGACAGAGTAATATTCGTATCATTTCCGTCAGAAGGGCAAGAAGGAAGGAGGAGATACTGTATGAAAAAGAAAAGACTGGCTGAAAGCACAAAGGAGTTCGACCGCAGGTTCGACGCCGGCGAGGATATACATGAACTTATTGATATGTCTAAGGCCGAGGTTGTCCGTCACGGCAAAAAGGTACGTATCACGATCGATATGTCGGAAGCGCTAGTCAGCGAAATAGACGAGATAAGGAGAAAGATAGGCGTTGACCGGGGAGCGTTAATTAAGGTATGGCTGCATGAAAGGGTAAAACAGGAAAAGGCCGCTATGGGCAGTGCCCGATAATACAATGGCCGGAGGCATTCTTATAGTATTCCGGCGATAGGATAACCGCCGGCCTGAAACCTTGCCTGCTCATGCCCTGATGTTGGATCGAAACTCAGTAAGGATAACATCCCCACAATCAGGAATTATTCTCCTCACAAAAGCTCCTTTCCAGCAGGACGTCCGAAATCAATCTCACCGTGCCGGTTTTGAGGAGTAATTCTTCTTACTAACTCCTTCGTTTTTCCTTCTTCCAGTTTGTTGACATTCACTTCCGGCGCTGTTTAAACTTTAAATTCATGAGAAAGAAAGTAGTCGCAAAGATCATAGAAGATGCGGCAAAGTCACTCGGGGTC
>JAGVOC010000449.1 GCA_020052975.1 Desulfobacterales bacterium
CCGCTCACCTCCTGTTCTCAAATAGCACTCCTTGAAGAACAGAAAAAGCGGACAATTCATTTGCTACAAAACCGGACATTTCTATTTACTCTTGACACATAAATAAAACTACGAGGGGTTTTTCTCTCATTCCCAATGAGACAAATGAGACAATAATGATTGACATAGCCCCGTTAGAGTAATACTATTACAGGCATTACACCATATTGGATGCATAATCATGCAAGTCACAATAAAAGGGCAAGTATAGAACTGAGGGAAGGATCAGATTAACCAATGGAATCTTTTGAAAATTTAGGTTTGTCTGAAAGAACACTGAAAGCTTTAAAGCTAAAGGGGTATGAAGAGCCCACACCAATTCAGGTAAAGACCATACCAGCAGTACTTGCAGAGAAAAAGGATATTGTCGGGCAGGCCCAGACTGGAACGGGTAAAACTGCGGCTTTTGGCCTCCCTATCATTGAACTCCTGCATGAAAATTCAAAAACAGTTCAGGCTCTGGTTCTCACTCCGACGAGAGAACTGGCTATCCAGGTGGCTGAGGAGATTAATTCATTAAAAGGAGATAAACGGTTGAGCATTATTCCTATCTACGGCGGACAGTCGATAGACCTGCAATTCAGAAGTCTGAAGAAAGGAATTGACGTTGTTGTGGGCACACCCGGCAGGATACTTGATCATCTTAAACGTCGCACATTAAAGCTGGACAAAATATCTTGTCTTGTTCTGGATGAGGCTGATGAAATGCTTAACATGGGCTTTCTTGAAGATGTTACGGAAATTATCGAAAGCACCGGACATGATAAGCGGACTATGTTGTTCTCTGCCACGATGCCGCATGAAATAATTCAGATCGCCAAAAAGTATATGGGCGAATATACTCTACTGAAGGTAACTAAAGGGCAGCTTACGGTCAGCCAGACAGACCAGATCTATTTTGAGGTGTCCGAGGCAGATAAATTCGAGGTCATTTGCAGAATCATAGATATTGAAGAAGAGTTTTACGGACTTGTCTTTTGCAGGACTAAGATTGATGTTGATACCGTTGCCAACCGCTTGATTGAACGCGGCTATGATGCAGATGCTTTACATGGTGATTTATCTCAAAATATGAGAGAAAAAATACTGAACAAATTTAAAAAGAATCTAATCAATATTCTTGTGGCAACCGATGTAGCAGCCAGGGGGATAGATGTTCTAAACCTCACACATGTTATTAATTATGATCTTCCACAGGACCCGGAATCGTATGTTCACAGGATCGGTCGCACCGGCCGGGCAGGTAAAGAGGGGAATGCCATAACCTTTATCACACCGCAAGAGTACAGAAAACTGCAATTTATACAAAGAGGAGCGAAAACAGACATTCGTAAAGCAAAACTGCCTAAGGTTAAAGATATTATTAAAACAAAAAAACTCAGGATTAAAACCGATCTTGAAGATATCGTAAAATCACGCCCTCGGAGTGAATACCTTGAAATGTCCAGGGAGCTTCTGGAAATCGATAAGCCCGAAAATATACTAGCCGCCCTTCTGCAATATTCTTTTCAGGATGAACTGGACGAGAAAAGCTATGCTGAAATAGAAGATACGGCTGTTGACACTAAAGGCAAAACACGACTCTTTGTTACCCAGGGCAAACAGGACGGGTTGACACGCAAGAAACTGGTGGATTTTGTCAAAGATAAATGCAGTATCAAGAGTGATAAAATAGGAGATATCCAAATTCTAGATAGATTCTCTTTTATAACTCTTCCTTTTAATGAAGCGACAGCAGTATTAACATACTTTAAAAAAAGAAAAAGAGGAGCGGAGCCCTTTATTACAAAGGCTAAAAAGGTTCGGAAACGGTCTTGATTTCTCGATATTGTTTTTTTACTTCAAATTATGAATCTGGGTTTAAGAGAAGTATAAACATCTAAAGGAAAGGGGATAGTGTATGAAATCTGTTAAACTCTATACACTCAGCACCTGCAGTCATTGTAAGGCCACCAAGAAGTTGCTGAACGACTGCGCTGTAAAATATGAATTTACAGATGTAGATATGCTTTCCGGCGATGAAAGGGCTGCCATTCTTGAAGAGGTTAAGAAATTTAACCCGAAATGCTCGTTTCCCACGATTATTATAGGCGATAAAGTAATCGTGGGCTTCAAAGAAAAGGAGATAAAGGAGGCTTTAGGACTATAATGGACGTGGGACAGCTTTATGAAATGCTGCGAAAGGTACAGGAACCTAAAGGCTATTTTTTTAATGCGGACAAAGACAGGGTATTTGACCTCCTCAATGGTCTTCTCATTAACAAAGACCGTTATGGCTATATGTCTTGCCCTTGTCGGCTAGCCTCAAATGATAAGGAAAAAGATAGAGATATTATCTGCCCCTGTATATATCGCACCCCAGACGTGAATGAATACGGAAGCTGCTATTGCAATCTCTATGTTTCAAAGGACTGGAACAAGGGTAAAACCCTTCACATATACGTCCCCGAGAGGAGACCACCAGAAATTTCGCTATAATCGGGGGATTCACGAGTTACGAGTTTGGGTTTTTGATCCGCTATGGCTGAGATTACCTGAAAGAAATCTTTTATTATAGAAAGGGATGCCATTGTTAGAAAAAATTGAGGAAGCTAAACAGTATATCCTTAGCAGGGCAAAAGTTACACCCATGATTGGAATTTTGCTTGGGACCGGACTTGGGGGACTCGTTGACAGGATAAATATAAAAGCCTCCATTCCTTATGAGGGCATACCGAATTTCCCGCGATCAACAGTAAAGGGTCATATGGGAAACCTGGTCATAGGTTCTTTGGCTGAAAGGGAAGTGGTTGTGATGCAGGGGAGGTTTCACTATTATGAGGGCTACTCCATGCAAGAGGTGACCTTTCCTATCCGCGTAATGAATGCTCTTGGTGTTGAAGTACTGATAGTGTCGAATGCAGCCGGCGGGTTGAATCCCCAATTTAACCCCGGAGATATAATGATAATAACCGATCATATAAATCTGACAGGGGATAACCCCTTAATCGGCCCCAATATAGACACGTTAGGCCCCCGATTTCCCGATATGTCACAGCCATA
>JAGVOC010000180.1 GCA_020052975.1 Desulfobacterales bacterium
CTGATTGCTGACATTCAAGGATTCAGGAGAGCATGCCACTTCAGATACATCCCGCTTCCGGGCGGAGAAGCTGCGGTAAAAGAGCCGTGGAGGATAGCGATCAGTTATATAAAGAATATCACCGGGAATGAAGTCATGCACTATCTCGATTCAATAGGGTTTGTCAAGAGATATGGTGTTGAGAGAATACGTTCCCTCCTTCAGATTCTCGACAACAGACAGTTTTCCCCGCTTTCCTCAGGCGCCGGAAGATTGTTTGATGCCATTTCGGCGCTGATCGGCGTCTGTGATGACAATACCTTTGAAGGAGAGGCGGCAATAGCCCTTGAGTCGATAACCTATCCCGATATTATCGATGATTATCCTGTTGATATAAAATTCAAGGAGACGATGGAGGTCGATTTTTCCCATACTATCCTGAGAATCATGGAAGAGATAAAAGAGAAGAAAGAGAAAGGAATTATTGCTACAAAATTCCATAATACCATCATAACGGTCATTGAACGGGTGGTGGAGAAATTATCCTCGGTGACCGGAATCAGGGACGTTGCCCTGTGCGGAGGAGTGTTCCAGAATATGTACCTCCTCGAACGGACGATTGACAGGCTTCGGAATTCGGGCATGAATGTCCTGATCCACGATAAAGTCCCGACCAACGATGCTGGGATATCACTCGGTCAGGCGTATATAATAAGAGAGAGGATAAAGGAAGGAATACTGTAGAGACAAATACTAAATCCGAAATACTAAATCCTAAACCGGTGAGCGTCTTATATTTTGATATTTGGTATTTGGATTTGTTTAGAATTTAGATATTAGAATTTCGAATTTCTTGGTAAATTATCTTCTTAAAGGAGACTTGAATGAAAAAAATAGCATCTGCAATAAAGAAACTGACGGAGAGAATCGGTCGTCCGGTAAAGTTTATGGAAGTCTGTGGAACTCATACCGTGGCAATCTTCAGGCACGGCATCAGAGGAGTCATTCCGAAGGAGATCAGTCTCCTGAGCGGTCCGGGATGTCCTGTCTGTGTGACTCCGATTAAGGACGTTGATGCTGCAATCGCAATTGCGAATCTTGACGGAACCATCCTTACCACATTCGGCGATATGATGAGGGTTCCCGGCAGCAAGAAGTCGCTTTTTCACGCACAGGCAGAAGGCGCCAAGATCAGCATTGTCTATTCTCCGATGGATGCGCTGAAGATGGCTGCAGAGAACAAAGACAAGAATATCGTCTTCTTTGCCACCGGTTTTGAGACAACATCGCCCTCTATCGCCGGTACGCTCTTTGAGGCGTCCCGATCAGGGATTAACAATTTTTATATTTACTCGGCACACAAGGTTGTCCCGCCGGCGCTCAAGGCCTTGCTCGATTCTCCCGACCTGAAGATCGACGGGTTTATCCTCCCCGGTCACGTGAGCACAATCATCGGAACTGAACCATATGAATTCATCGCAGCTGATTATTCAATTTCATCAGTCGTAACCGGATTTGATGCAGTTGATATCCTCACTGCCATCCTGATGCTGCTCGATCAGATTGCATCAGGCAGGGCAGCAGTTGAAATCCAGTATACCAAGGTCGTAAGAAAAGAGGGCAACCCGAAAGCGATGTCACTGATCAATGAATTTTTCGAGCCCTGTGACGCCAACTGGAGAGGGATCGGAGTGATACCCGGAAGCGGACTGAAACTGAGAGAAAAAGCCAACCGGTTCGATGTCAGCAACGTGTTCCATCTTGATATCCCGGACGCCCCGGAGCCGAAAGGCTGTCAGTGCGGTCAGGTTTTGACCGGGGTCAAGATACCGACAGACTGCAGGCTTTTCGGAAAGGCATGCACACCAGAACACCCGGTCGGCGCATGCATGGTGAGCACCGAGGGAAGCTGCGCAGCGTATTATAAGTATTCGGGAGTAATCTCTAATTGAAAAGCGAATAGAAAATACCAAGCATTGAAATTATCGAATTCGATGAAGGAAAGATTTAACATTTGTTGTGCCTTCTGTAAAAAACCAATAGACAATAAGCTCCTTGAAAATATTGAAAGAGACGGAGAAATATACACAATATATTTTTGTAAGAATTGTGAAGTTGGTTTTACTATGCCGAGACCTCTGAACGACAATGTTTCTGAACTCTATGATACCGGAATCTATAGAACAACTTCCGGGAAACGCTTTAACGCGTTCCTTGAGTTTCTTATTTATTCGTTCCGGATTCAGCGTAAGAGACGGATAGAGAAATTTGAAAAAAACGGACGGATTCTGGATATCGGTTGCGGACGAGGTTTATTTCTTTCTGTTATGAAGAGAAACGGATGGGACGTTCTTGGGGCTGAACTGAATAATGAAACAGCCTCTTATGCGCGGGAGAAATACGGAATTACGGTAAAAACAGGGGGGCCGCTTGACTGGAATATCCCCGATGAAAGTCTCGATGTCATTACTGTGAACCATGTGCTTGAGCATTTGGATAACCCGGTTGAAATGTTAACTGTCTGGAAGAGGCTATTGAAACCGGGGGGGGTCCTTGTTATTGCAGTCCCAAATATCAATAGTCTCCAGGCGAGTACAGGAAAGACAGCCTGGTTTCATCTTGACGTGCCTCACCATCGGTGCCATTTTTCTGAATCCGGGTTAAGAAGACTCTTGGAGAGAAATTCATTCAAAATTTTGAGAGTGCGCAGATTTGATCTTGAGTATAATATTTTTGGTTGGTTGCAAACACTCCTAAACGTGTCCGGAATTAAAGAAGGTTTTCTCTTTCATATGCTTAAGACTTCCGCATTGCGGAAGAACATGTTGAAAAATTATAAGACGAAAGATATGGTTCTGACTTGCGCCCTGGTGCCGATATATTTCCCTTTGTCTGTTGTCCTTTCAGTTTTTGAGTCGTTCATACTGCAACGCGGAGGCACTGTTGAGATCTATGCATTCAAGGATAAATGAGCAAGCAGAGGATTACGTATGATAGAGGGTAAAAAGCTCATAGTGGTAATGCCTGCGTACAATTCCGAAAAAACCCTCCGTCAGACCTATCACGATCTGCCGCATGAATATATTGATGATATAATTCTGGTTGATGATGCCTCTACCGATCAAACTGCCCGGATAGCAGATGAATTAGGTATTCGAACAATAGTTCACAGGCAAAACATGGGATACGGAGCAAATCAGAAAACATGTTACCGCACTGCTTTGCAGGCGGGGGCTGATATTGTTGTAATGGTTCATCCGGATTATCAATACTCACCAAAATTGGTGACAGCTATGGCATCGATGGTTGTTTCAGAGCATTATGACATAGTCTTGGGATCCAGAATATTAGGTGGGGAAACATTAAGGGGGGGTATGCCTCTCTATAAATATATCGCCAACCGATTCCTTACACTCATAGAAAACCTTGTATTAGGGATAAAACTTTCGGAATATCATACCGGCTACAGAGCCTTTAACCGGAGAGTGCTCGAAACCCTCCCCTTAGAGGAAAATTCTGAAGGTTTCGTCTTCGATAACGAAATACTTGTGCAGGCATTCTATTTTAGATTTAGGATAGGGGAAATAAGCTGCCCGACGAAATATTTTGAGGATGCATCTTCGGTGAATTTCCCAAGAAGTGTAAAATATGGATTCGGAGTCCTCGGCACTCTCATGAAATATATGCTCCATAAAACGGGTATCAGGAGCAATAAGCTCTTTTCCGTGAGCGGGAGGAAACTCTCTGTTGTTCCGGAATAAAACAACATTGTTTGGGCCGATAATGGCAAGGTATACTCGATGGTTCATGATGCCGTTGCTCCCGCAGGGTAGAAGGCAAATAACAGTTGGCGACTGCTGATCTGTATCTCGATAGAATTGATTTTATGAAGTATCTCCCGGAAGGGTGCAGGCAAGATTGCGGCTATGCTACCTGTAAGGAGTTTCTCGATACCCTTCATAAAGACAACCAACCGATTGATAAGTGTCCTTTCATTAAAACCAATCAGGCATATGCATTCAAAGCGGTCAGTATGATACAGGATTTGTGGCCTCAGATCCCGCTCCTTACACATCCAAGGCCCGGCCCCACAGGGCTTGTGGAGCTGAATCAGCCGGATGAGAAATCCATGGTACTCATCACGGGAAATAATACATTCACCCAGGACGTGCTTCTCACAGTTCTTGGAACTACCGTGTGCCCCTTTTTTGTTGTTTTTGTGGACACAGACGGCAACACCATAGACATGGCTGTGATTTATAAAACGTTCACCGCGAAAAGGATATCAGAAGCAATACAAATATCAGGCATACGAGAAAAAATAACAATAAAACAGATGGTTATTCCGGGACTTGCAGGTTCGCTCAGGGAAGATATCAGCAGGAGTACAGGGTGGGATGTCAGGGTAGGGCCTGAGTGCGCTGCGGAACTCCCGCTTTATTTCTCTGAGATTTGGATTCCGCCGTAGAAGGAAGATCCGGAGATTATTTAGAGTCTGTCCATAAATTATAACTATTGGAAACAAAAAGAGAAATGGTAAAATTGCAGAGAAAACAAAAAACGTGGAGGAAGCCTTGAAACTAC
>JAGVOC010000108.1 GCA_020052975.1 Desulfobacterales bacterium
CTCAAATTTCGGCACGAAGTGAAGCGATAGCGCTATCCTCGAAATACTCAATGTATTCCTGTGGTTGAAATTATCGCCTTCCTTGTACTTGGCCAAAATTGGACATTCTTCAAAGGTCTCAAACTGATACTACAATAGAATTAGAATCACCTCTAAAAATAGTTGTTGATTCGGGATTCAAGGGTTCCAGGGTTCAAAGAGTTCCTGCTTTCACCTTGACTTGCCTTTGTGCAATTGATAATCATTAATCCATACATTCAAGAAAGGAATAAATATGAATAAGGAAGATTTTGTTCTATTCAGCGGCGGCGCCAAAGGGGCTGAAGCGGAATTCGGCGCGAATGCGGAGCGCTTTGGAATTGATGAGGTGAACTTCACCTTCGAGGGACACAGCATAGAACGCCGGAGAGGTCTGCGTGTCCTGAATCACAAAGAACTGAAAAATGGGGACATAAGTTTGGAATATGTTTCCAGATTGATGAACCGCACCTACACTGACAATCCGACTTTCCGCAAGATCCTGCAAAGCATCTGGTACCAGATCAACAACGGACAGGAGATTTATGTAATCGGGGAGATACTGAATGATAATACGGTAAAGGGCGGCACAGGATGGGGCGCTGAGTTCGCAAAATTATGCAATAAGCCGTTATTCGTTTTTGATCAGAAACGTAATGCGTGGTTCGGCTGGAATCAGGCAGAGTGGGCTGAACGCAGGAGAGGAGACGAGCCAGTAATAAGCCATATCCATTTCACAGGGACAGGAACCCGCGTTCTCGAAGAAAACGGCAGGAAAGCTATAAGAGAATTATTCGGGAAAACCTTCCCGTAACATCGAATATTACCGGAGTCCGGGGGCCTCTGCATAGACAATCGCTCAAACAGGTTATTCTGAAATCTTGTGCAAAGCCGATAAATTTTTTTATTGTTTTGGTTCCTGGCTTGTCCGGTTTTGGTTATTTTACCGAAACAACCGGGCAAGGAGCCTCAAGGATGACATACTGAGCCGTTGAACCAAATACAAGCTTTCCCACCTTTGATCTTCTTTTTACTCCTATGATGATTTCATCTATCTTATTTTCCTTTGCAAAAGAGACCAGATCCTCTCCCGGTTTTACTCCGCGAATCATAAGATGAGTTTTGCAGGATATTTTCTCTTTCTCAAAATATTGTTTTGCGTTTTCAAGGCCCTTTTCCGCTGCCGAAATATCCTGAATATCATTTTCTGTTCCCTCTTCCAGTGAAGTCACCACGTCAACTTCTGCATCAAAAGCTTTTGCATGTTTTACGGCAAGAGCTAAAGCACTGCTTACAGCACCCAATTCATCATATCCTACCAATATCTTCATGCCGGTTTTCCTTTCATAAAATAACTGCAAAAAAAACAATCTTGATGGACTCATAAAAAGTCAATTTTTCACACGAAGGCACAAAGTCACGAAGAAAGGCCTATTGAAAACATTCAGTTTTTTCTTTGTGTCCTCCGTGATCTTTGTGTGAAAAGGACTTTTTGCTAAGGCATCAATCTTGATTATCAAACTTTTATTACAAAATATCTTAATCAAATTCAAGAGATAAGGTTGTTTTTCTGCAAAATATATTATCAGGGCCGGCTTAATTGAAATCATTATCGTAGTTTTTTTTGAACCGAAGCAGCGAGGAATCTTCAAAGATTTATTGACACAGGAAGTTCATGTCTGACAAACTATGAAAATAATTATATATAGTTTATTTTACTTAAACAACTCGCTTGCCGGATGGGATTTAAACGCTTATAGCTTATAAATTAAATATCTCTGTTTACTAAACGGTTCATTTCCTGTATTATTTAAAAAATGAAAGTATGAAATATTATCTTTTCATCATATATAAATTTTTATTGAGAGGTGATTTATGAAAGGAAAAGAAGAACATTATTTCACGGCACTTTATGAAGTGGCAAAGGTTGTAAATGCTTCACTGTCACCTTCCCAGGTCCTTGAGAAGATCGTCTCCTGTGTGGCCGAAGCCATGGATGTCAAGGCTTGCTCACTAAGACTTCTTGAACGCCGCCGCAAAAAACTGTTAATGGGAGCACAGTTTGGACTGTCGGACGGTTATATACGCAAAGGTCCGGTGCTTGTAGAGGAAAGCGGTCTTGACAAGAAAGCGCTCAAAGGCAATACGATCTGGCTTAAAAATGCCCAGAAAGACAAGGATTTCCAGTACAATGAGAAAGCAAAAACAGAAGGGATCAAATCTGTACTTGTTGTCCCTCTTATGGTGGAAAAAAAATCCATAGGAGTGCTAAGGGTATACACCAAAGAAGAAAAGAAATTCGATGCCGGCGAAATAAAATTTCTTGAGGCCGCAGCCAATTTAAGCGCTATCGCTCTTGAAAAAGCCAGGCTCCATCAGGCCCTTCGCAAGGATTATGATTTGCTTATCGCCCATAAATATCGTCTTGATGACAATTAAATATAAAGGTGGTGACTTATGATTCGTATAGGTATAAACGGATTTGGCAGAATAGGCCGTCAAGTACTGAAAGCTATTCTTGAAAGACATCCGAAAAAACTTGCAGTTGTGGCAATTAACGATCTTTTTGATGTAGAAACCAATGCTCATCTTTTTAAATATGACTCAAATTATGGCCGTTTTTCAGGCAAAGTCAATGTCTCAAAAGAGAGCATAATCATTAATGGAAAAACTATAAAGAGTTTTGCCTTCCGTGATCCTGCTGAAATACCCTGGGATGAAGAAGGTGTAGACATAGTTATCGAAAGCACCGGCCTTTTCAAAACAGGACCCAAAGCCGCAGCTCACATTGAGGCAGGAGCCAAAAAAGTCATTATATCAGCTCCGGCAAAAGAAGAAGATCTTACTGTAGTAATGGGCGTTAACCATAAAGAATACCGCCCGAAAGACCATCACATTATTTCAAATGCCTCATGTACCACGAACTGCCTTGCGCCTCCTGCTCTAGTAATACACAGAGCTTTTGGTATCGAAAAAGCTTTAATGACAACTGTCCACTCATATACCGCAGACCAGCGCCTGATGGATCTTGCTCACAAAGACCTGAGACGGGCGCGTGCAGCTGCCATGAATATCATTCCAACCACAACCGGTGCCGCAAAGGCGATTGCGCTTGTTATACCTGAACTCGTAGGGCGCTTTGATGGTTATTCCCTTAGAGTACCAACACCGACTGTCTCTGTTGTTGACTTTGTGGCGATCCTGCAGAAAAAAACCGAAACCGACATGTTAAGGGCAGAGCTGAGAAAAGCAGCCGAAACAGATCTCAATGGAATCATGGCATGCGAGGATGAGCCTCTCGTATCAATAGACTTTAAAGGCAATTCCAACTCGTCGATAGTGGACATGGAATTTACTCAGGTACTTGGCGGAAATATGGCAAAGGTTGTGACCTGGTACGACAATGAATGGGGCTACTCATGCAGGGTTGCAGACCTTGCAGCTTATATGGCCGACAAAGGCCTTTAGGAAAACAGGTTGTTTGATTTTCAGCATAATAAATTGAACAACAAAAACAGCTTTACTGTCGGAATAATTTCAGATACTCATGGCCGGCTTCCGGATTCTGCTGTAATTGCTCTTGCCGGCTCAAAACTGATTATCCATGCCGGGGATATTGGAGAACCGGCCATTCTTGAAAAATTGGAAATAATAGCTCCGGTTTTCCCGGTAAAGGGAAACATGGACAAAGGGGTTTGGACACGCGAAATACCCGATTCAGAAATAGTTAATGAAGGCTCTGTTTCTCTTTATATTCTGCATGATGTTTCAAGGATTGACCTTGATCCTGCTGCTTCCGGATTCAGCGCTGTAATTTTCGGGCACACGCACAGGCCATTTATCGAAAGACAAAACGGGGTTCTTTTTATCAACCCTGGAAGTGCCGCCCGGCCAAGAGGCAATTATCCCCCGTCAGTTGTTCTTCTTAAAGTAATAGGCAAGTCCCTTGAGGCTCAACTCGTAACTCTTTAAAATACCTGGAAAAATGGGTCCAGGATTCGATCCGCCATACTGTTTGGCGGAAAGGGTTCAAGTGTCTGTTTTCTAATAAATTTATTATCGCCATACGAATCCTATCATAACAGCCCTTTTTGGATGTAATGTCTGACAAAAGCTTTTTTCTTTGTGGGTACTTCCGTAATTCTTATGTTTAGTGCATATACAAATATAGTTGTTTCCCATTTTTCACAGCATTTAGAGGTTTGAATATCCTAAGTATTTAGCGCTGATGCTTCACTTCGTGTCACTTGAACCCTGGAATCCTTGACCCCTTGAATCCTTGAATCACCAACTCTTTTGGAGATGATCCATACTTATTTATTGTTCAACTTTGAACTTTGCCGACCGCATTGCATGCCTTTTATGAGCAGAAAGGGCCGCTTTTCTGATACGAATTGAAACAGGTGTGACCTCCACCATTTCATCCTCGCGAATGAAATTTATTGCGCGTTCAAGTGTCAGAGGCCTGACCGGTGAGAGGATGACATTATCATCCTTTCCGGCTGCTCTCATGTTTGATAATTTTTTCTCCTTGCAAGGATTTACGTTTATATCCCCTTCCTTGTTATGCTCGCCTACAACCATCCCTTCATATACCGGGTCACCCGGGGCTATTAAAAGATGTCCCCGGGGCTCTAAATTAAAAAGGGCGTAAGGCACTGCATTGCCTTGCCTGTCGGATACTATTGAGCCGGTAAATCTTACAGGGAAATCACCCCTGTACGGCTCATAGCCGGAAAAATATGAATTCATGATACCGGTTCCCTTTGTGTCCGTAAGAAACTCGTCTCTATAGCCTATAAGGGATCTTGAAGGAATGGAGAATTCCATCCTTATTCTGCCTCTTCCGTTATTAACAAGATTTGTCATCCTTCCTTTCTTCGAAGAAAGTTTTTCTGAAACAACTCCAAGAAAGTTCTCATCGCAATCAATAAAAAGGTGTTCTACAGGCTCGAGTTTTTCACCGTTCCGGAATTTTACAATTACCTCGGGGCGCCCTACACAAAGCTCAAATCCCTCCCTGCGCATCGTTTCAATGACTATTGCGAGCTGGAACTCTCCTCTTCCCTTAACAATTAATGAGTCCCTGTCTCCGGTCTCCTCCATTTGGACGGCAACATTTCTTAAGGTCTCCTTATTGAGACGTTCACGTATCTTGCTCGATTGAACATGTTTGCCCTCTTTTCCCGAGAAAGGAGATGTGTTTATAGTAAATTTCATCGAAACCGTAGGCTCGTCCACGGAAATTCTCCTGAGGGGTTTTGGAAATTCCTTCGTACATATGGTATCGCCAATTTTAACGTTTTCAATCCCAGAAAGAACTATGATATCCCCCGGCTCGGTATTTTCAATTTCAGCAAATTTTAAACCCACGTAAGTCTGCAATTTTGATACCTTAAGCGGATTATGTTTTCCCTCACTGTCAATGCAGACAAGGCTGATATTATGGCCGGTTTTTCCGTTAAATACTTTGCCGATGGCAAGTCTGCCAAGGTAATCGGAATAACCAAGATCAGAAACGAGCATCTGGAAAGGCTCGTTTGTGTCATATGACGGGGGAGGAATTTCCCCTATTATGGTATCAAAAAGCAGATGGAGATCTTCGCCCTTTTCTTCCAGGGTTTTTTGTACAACCCCTTCCCTGCCAATTGCATAAAGGAGTGGGAACTCGAGCTGCTCCTCGGTCGCGTCAAGATCTATCATAAGATCATATATTTCATCCAAAACCTCATCAGAACGCGCGTCTTTCCTGTCTATTTTATTTATAACCACAATTATTTTCAGACCTGCGGCAAGAGCTTTTTTCAGAACAAAACGCGTCTGCGGAAGCGGGCCTTCAGACGCATCAACCAGCAGGAGCGCCCCATCGGCCATTGAAATGGCCCTTTCAACCTCTCCGCCAAAGTCTGCGTGACCGGGAGTATCAATAATGTTTATTTTAACTCCTTTCCAGACTACCGAACAGTTCTTTGCGGCAATAGTAATACCCCTTTCACGTTCAAGATCCATGGAATCCATTATCCTTTCATCAACTTCCTGGCCAACCCTGAACAAACCACTCTGTTTGAACATTGCATCAACAAGGGTTGTTTTTCCGTGGTCAACGTGAGCAATAATCGCAATATTTCTTATTCTTTCATTGTTATTTAATTTTGGCATCAATTTTTCCTGTCTTTCAAATTGAAATAATACAGTTGTTAATATGTTGAAAACACAATATTAATCCTGTCCGATCAATATCATATATTATGCTTCCAGCCCGAAGCAACGTGGATTACGCTTCTGTTACGGTTTAATAAGGAGCAGACTTGCGAACATAATCACTATAGGCTGGATTGCAATCAAGAATGGAATAATAAAGCTGCATCCTGTTATTATTATTGATCTCTTCGCATGATCAACAACGTTCTTTCTGAATCTATATAAGGAAGGAAATATTTAATAACTTCTGTATGATATAGTAGTCCTTCACCTCGTTTCTTTTTGCCTGAAAGCTTTGCCGACTCAATTTCTTTATGGCTTATTTTCCCCTTTAAGGCGATCATTATACCATTCTCTGCAAGAACCGGCAATGCCGACTCAACAAATTTATCGAGGGATGAAAAGGCGCGGCAAATGACAACATCAAAGCGTTCCTTGTTTTCTGATAAATTTTCCACCCTCGCCTGATAAGCATTGATCCCTTCAAGACCGAGAGTCCTTATTACATGCTTCAAAAAAGATATTTTTTTCCGGGAAGAATCTACCAGGGATACCGAAAGAGACGGAAGAATAACCTTGAGCGGAATCCCTGGGAACCCCCCTCCGGAACCAATATCAAGCATTGATGAGCCGGCAGGTATTATGCGGGCTGGAGCTAATGAATCAAGAAAATGTTTGACGGCAACTTCAAGGGGATCGGTTATAGCGGTTAAATTTGTTTTTGAATTCCACTTTATAAGTTCCCCCGCATGAGTTGAAAATTGTCCGGCTTCCTTTGATCCAATTTGAACATCAAAAAATTTTGCGCCGCTGATTATTATATCTTTCCACTCTGTCGAGCCTATTTGCATATTTTACGCCTCGGCATTGAATGCATCGGGGAGTCTTCAATTTTAGCCCCTTTGAATCCTAATATATTTTCTTTTGCTCTTTAATCTTGTCATGCTTAACATCCGTAAAATCCATAAGGATCTGGATATCGCTTCCACTGCTTGCAGATATTTTTGCATTCGGATACTTTTTCTTAAAGATGTGAATCATAGTCGGATTTTCCCGTAAAACCGTTGCCGAAAAACCTTTATAATTATTCTCCCTTGCAATCTTTTCAAGAATATCAAGAAGAAAGGAGGCAACACCTCTACCCTGATAATCTTCGCGGACCACAAAAGCAACTTCTGCCCTTTCCGGCTCATCCATTGCATATGAAGCGATTGCAATAATCTCCTGATGCCCGCCCTTTTGAACAAGGCCGATAACGGACATATTCTTTCTGTAATCGATGCTGGCCCATTGCTTCTGTATAACTTCATGGGAAAATATTTTCATTTTGTAAAAAAATCTGAGGTAGATCGTCTTCTCCTGAAGAGAGTAGAAAAAATTCCTGTATGCAAACTCATCGGATGGCAGAAGGGGTCTGAAATCGACTGTCTTGCCGTTTTTTAATTTAAAACTATATTTATAGCCCTCGAGAAATAACAGATCGTCCTGTATGGGAGCTAATTGGTCTGCAAATATATAATGGCGTTTCTTTGCTGTCTCTATGAGTTCCTCGCGAAATTTCGGGTGAGCAATCTGGGCCAGCTCTATTACCCTTTGATAAATGCTCTTACCCTGAAGTTCTGCAATTCCGTACTCGGTAATAACAAAGTTGACATCTCCCCTTGTTGTTGCCACACCCGCACCTTCGCTCAGGTGCGGGACAATTCTGGATGATTTTCCGTTCCGGGCGGTTGAGGGAAGAGCAATAATTGAAAAACCGCCTTTTGACATGGCGCTTCCACGTAAAAAATCAACCTGATCACCTATCCCGCTGTAGAAAAGGTAACCCATTGAATCAGAACAGACCTGCCCTGTTAAATCGACTTCAAGAGCGGAACTTATCGAAATCAGGTTATCGTTTCGTGCTATCACCGTAGGATCATTGACAAATTCGGAAGATCGGAAATAAAACATCGGATTATTATCAACAAATCTGTAAATTTTTTCAGATCCCATGCATAAAGAAGCCACAACCTTTCCCGGAAGAAGTGTCTTTTTTTTGTTTGTAATAACTTTTTTTTCAAAAAGTGGTAAAAACCCGTCGGTAATAAGCTGGGTGTGTATCCCAAGGTCTTTTTTATTATCAAGATATTTAAGTATCGCATAAGGAAGATGGCCGAAACCTATCTGGAGTGTTGAACCGTCATCAACAAGCTGTGAAACATAATGTCCTATTCTCCTCGCGATCTCATCATCCTTTTCGCCGGGAAGTGCTTCAACAAGAGATTCTTCCTTTATTACGAGATAATCAATCTCGTCAATATGAACAAAGCTGTCTCCCCAGGTCCTTGGCATCCTTGGATTTACCTGGGCAATAACAAGTTTGGCGTTTTCCATCCCGGACCTTGTAATATCAACTGATACGCCAAGGCTGCAATAACCAAACTTGTCCGGAGGGCTGACCTGAATCATTGCCACATCAAGTCCTATGCGCTGGCTGGAAAAAAGGCGTGGAATCTGTGAAAGATATGTCGGTATATAATCTATTTTTCCTTCAAAAGCAGCTTTTCTCATTGTGCTGCTTATAAAAAACAGTTTCAGGGAAAAACGCCTGAGAAAAGACGGATCATCAACATACTGGGCAAATGTTGATGAAAGCATCTGATAAACCATTATGTCCTGAAGTCTGTTGTCATTTACCATTGTCCTTATAAGGTGCTGGGGCTCACCGCACCCTGTTCCGATAAAAACACGGCTTCCTCTTTTAATTTGAGAAATGGCCTCTTCGGCAGAAACAAGCTTTCCCGGACAGAAAGTATTTAAATCCAATTGGGGTCTCCTTTTTTTCAGGTATTAAAATTTTCCGTATATCTATCTCATATAAAAATTATGTCAAGAAGCCAGTATAGACCCATTCCGGTTATTACAGTTCCACCTAGTGATTTCGTTCTAATTGCAACAAGAAAGGTCGGTATAGCAACAATCATTTCTAAACGGTAAAGCGTAAAAATTCTAGGAATTTCGCTTGTCACAATGGCAGGCAGAAGCAGCGCACTAAGCACAGCAGCAGGAATAAGATCAAGCCATTCGATAAACCAACCCGGAAGATTTCGTCCGGTAAGGAAATAAACCGGAAGCAAACGCGGAAGAAAAGTAACAAGTCCCATCCCAAGAACAATATAACAAAACTCTCTTTCAATCATCATAACATCCTTAATTTATCGATTTTTTTGATAAAAACACCTGCCCCCGCCGCAAAAACGGAAGCTATTATAATATATGAATTTCCAGGGAGGCAAAGAGACAACACGACGGCCGATATTCCTGCAACTAGAGCAGTACAAATATATATAGGCCCTTTCAACTGGAACACGAGAAGGCATATAAACATTGCTATGAGAGCATAATCCATACCAAATGAATGCGGCTGAATAAATTGCCCGCCGTATCCGCCCGCAACCGTGCTCAAGATCCACATTATATTTGCAGAAAAATTGACAATCAGCGCCCGGTTGATATCCCAGTCTCCACTTTTGAATTTTGAAATGTTGACGGCAAAACTTTCATCCGTTATTCCGTAGGCAAATGCAAAAAGCTTATTTCTCTCGAAACGACCCAGGAAGAGAGAAAGAGAGGAGCTCATAAGAAGATGCCTCAGGTTGACGACAAATGTGGTTGCGATTATCGAAACCGCTCCTGCACCGGCGGAAAACATCGAAACCGCTATAAACTGTGAGCTTCCGGCAAAAACCAGAAGAGACATAAGGCCCGTTTCAAAGGGAGTAAAACCGGCCTTCTGGGCAAGAACCCCGAAGGCAATGCCTATGGGAATATATCCCAGGCATACAGGCCCTGAAGCCAAAAGCCCGTCAAACAAAAATCCGCGAGCATTATTTTTTTTATCACTCATTTCAAGTTCCAACCTATAGTGTCCATCCGGAAATAAATTTTAGACACTGGTGAGTTTCCAATTTAGAATCGACTAAATATCTTCTCCATTCAGAAATACACATCATGGAGTAATTATATGTGCTTTTTATAATTATCCATATACAATTGATAGATTTAAAGAACTCTGATTGGGATTTATAAAAAAACTAATTGCCTTAAGCAACGCATCTATTCATTTTTAAAATGATAATTCGCTTGACAAGTAATTATTAAACTAATAAAAGGGCAAACCTCTTTAAAGCATTGCTTAAATCCCCCACCTGGCAGCAGGTTTCCATGTGAGGGATTTTTTATTTTTATAATTCCTAATAAGACGACTTTGCACAGCACTTCCATCTCGCGGCATGCGAATCTTGTGGAATGAAAAACACTTATCAGTACATTGCAATATTGAAAAGCTGGTGTAGCATAACTGAAAAAGGAGCTTATAAGCAAGCCGCATTAAAATATTGTTTTAAAATACATAATTTTGGGGTATCTTGAATTAAAGGGTTAAGTTAAAAAGGATTTTATAATGAAACACGACACATCAAAAGTCCGGAATATCGGTATAAGTGCTCACATAGATTCCGGCAAAACAACACTAACTGAAAGAATTCTTTTTTATACCAAGCGCATACATGCTATTCACGATGTAAAAGGAAAAGACGGTGTTGGCGCAACCATGGATTCCATGGAGTTAGAAAAGGAAAGAGGAATAACTATAACTTCTGCAGCCACATTTTGTGAATGGCTCGACCATGAAATCAATATTATCGATACTCCGGGGCATGTCGATTTTACAATCGAAGTTGAACGGGCTTTGAGGGTTCTGGACGGAGCAATACTGGTCCTTTGTTCAGTAGGAGGCGTTCAATCGCAATCGATAACAGTCGATCAGCAGATGAAAAGATACAAGGTCCCCTGCCTCGCCTTCATCAATAAATGCGACAGAAGCGGCGCAAATCCGGATAGAGTAATCAAGCAATTAAAAGAAAAGCTGGGTCACAACGCAGTCTCTTTGCAAATCCCAATAGGTCTTGAAGCCGATTTCAACGGGGTTATTGATCTATTATCTATGAAGGCAGTATATTTCGACGGTAAAAACGGGGAAATAGTTCGCACCGGTGATATTCCGACCGGTCTTAAGGATGAAGCCGCCCAAAAAAGGGAAGAACTCATAGATACGGCCTCGATGTTTTCGGATGAACTGACTGAGGCAATCCTTGAAGAAAAGGAAATAAACGAATCTTTGATCATTGCAGCTCTGCGCAACGGCACCTTATCCCGAAGGATAACTCCGGTACTGTTAGGCTCTGCCTATAAGAATAAAGGCGTCCAGCTGCTTCTTGATGCAGTAACCAAATTGCTCCCCTGCCCGTCAGATATTGAAAATGAAGCTCTTGATATGAATAACGAAGAAGCGACTGTTATTTTAACGGCTGACCCAAGTCAGCCCCTGGTGGCGCTCGCTTTTAAACTTGAAGAAGGTCAGTATGGTCAATTAACTTACATTCGCGTGTATCAGGGAACATTGGCAAAAGGGGATACCATAATAAATGTGCGCACAGGCCGGAAAGTTAAAGTCGGCCGTGTTGTGCGCATGCATGCCAATCAGATGGAAGAGATCGAGTCAATTCCCGGGGGATATATAGGTGCACTGTTTGGTATTGACTGCGCATCAGGCGACACATTCGTTTCGCAGGGTATCAGCTACACAATGACATCAATGTATGTGCCGAAACCGGTTATATCGCTTGCAATCGCTCCTAAAGACAGCAAGTCTGAAACCAATATATCAAAAGCGCTTAACAGGTTTACCAAGGAAGATCCGACTTTTAAAACGTATGTAAGCGAAGAGACCGGAGACACAATAATTTCCGGCATGGGAGAACTCCATCTTGAGGTTTATATTGAAAGGATGCGCCGCGAATATAATGCGGAAGTATCAGCAGGAAAACCCAAGGTAGCCTACAGAGAAACAATTACCAGAAAGGCGGAGTTTAACTATACTCATAAAAAGCAGACAGGCGGGGCAGGCCAGTATGGTCGTGTTGCAGGTTATATGGAGCCTGTTGAAGATGATTTCATCTTTGATAATCAGGTTAGAGGCGGGTCTATTCCGACCCAGTATATTCCCGCATGTGAGAAAGGTTTCAGAAATTGTCTGGCAAAAGGTCCCAAGATGGAATTTCCGGTAACAGGAATAAAAGTTGTTATCAATGACGGCGCCTCACATGCTGTAGATTCATCCGAAATGGCTTTTCAGGCTGCGGCACGTGGAGCTTTCCTTGAAGGATATGCAAAAGCAAAACCGACTATACATGAACCGATCATGAAGGTTGTTGTCGAAACGCCAACCGAGTTTCAGGGAAGTGTGATGGGATCTTTAAACCAGCGCCGTGGAATTATTTTCGGAACACAGGATGAAGGTCCAATATGCGTTATAGAAGCCCAGATTCCCCTTGCTGAAATGTTTGGATATTCAACCGTATTGAGGTCACTGACCCAGGGCAAGGCACAGTTCACAATGGAATTTGCAACTTATAAGCAGATCCCGCAGTCGGTTGCTGAAGAACTGGAAAAAAAAGTTGCGGAAGAAAAAAAGAACTTACAAAAAAAATAAAAAACACATATTCCATTGAGAGGAGTATCTAATATGCTTGAAAAGGGTCTTATTCTCAGCCATCCTTTGGGACGGTTGACAGGACACGAATCCGGAGAAGAAATCATGCCGCAGGGCGGTTTTGGAGCCATACTCGCTCGTGCAGGTGTCGGAAAAACGGCAATTTTAATACAAATAGCCATTCACAGCCTGCTGTGCAGTAAAAATGTTCTTCATATAAGCTTAAATGATCCGGTTAAAAAAGTCGGTTTATGGTACAAAGAAGTTTACCGGAACATTGCTTCCCAACGCGGTATAACGGGTCAGGATCAGATATTTGATTCAATGCTTCCGCACAGGTTTATCATGACATTTGAAGTAGAAGGATTTAGCGTCCCTAAACTTGAAGAGCGATTGACTGGCCTGATGGAACAGAACATTTTTCGCCCCCATTTAATTCTCATTGACGGGCTGCCTTTCGACGAATCGCAAAAGGCATCTCTTTCTGACTTGAAAACCTTTGCAAAAAAGCATTCATTAATAATCTGGTTTACTGTCCGCATCCACAGAGATGAAATACCAGTAACTGACGTAATATCAGCCATGTTTAATGATGTTGAAGATTTTTTTGAAACAGCTATTTTGATTCAGCCTGAAGAAAAAGAAATTTACCTCAAAGTGTTAAAAGGCGGGAAACCCGATTCCGGTATGACCAGGCTCTCACTTGATCCTACAACAATGCTGATAAAGCAGAGTGACTGGGTACAGCAAAGCTCATAACCGATAGAGCCAATTGCAAAAGTCCTAAAAAGAGAAGAATTTGTCATTCCCACGAAAGTGGGAATCCAGTTTTTTCAATATGTTGCAAAAATTCCTGGATTCCCGTTTGCACGGGAATGACGACTTTTGCAATTGGCTCGATAGATTATCAATTTTTAGTAAGCCTCCCGTTTTTAGCAATTTCGGGAGGCTTTTTTTTGTCTCTTCAATCGCCCAATTCCATACGATTATTATGACATTCCTTTAGGTTAAACCTATTACCCCTCCAAACATGACGATTATTACAATATATAGTGTTTATATTTGACATATACCCCTATATATTGTATAAAATTCTCGGTTTTATATCATAAAGTAAGTATTTTTAGACTTTCCCGAAACAGGTCATCAAACATACCCTATGTCATATTTTGAAAATGATATAAACAGGCGACTCTTTCTGCAGAAAAGCGCTGTCATGACTGCAAGATGCCTGCTTGGATTAGATCTTTTTTCAAAAGCTTCTGCCTTTGAAAAAAAAGATAACAATCAAATCCGCCCATCAATTGCCCTGATAATAGATGACATAGGATATAGTCTTTCCCGCGCCAGACAATTTCTGGAACTCGGAATTCCATTAACGTATTCAGTACTACCTAAACTTCCAAATTCCTATTATCTCTCATGTGAAATCAATAAAAGCGGGCATGAAATTATGCTCCATCAGCCTATGGAGCCATACAACTCCTCACTTGACCCTGGACCGGGAGCTTTATATGCCGGTGACGGGCAAGAACGCATTATGAGGGTAATAGAAGAAAATATCTCTGAGATCCCTTTTGCCGCCGGCATAAACAACCACATGGGATCAAAATTTACGGCATTACCCGATAAGATGAATCATGCATTACGTATTGTAAAAGAGAAAAAAATGTTTTTCGTTGACAGCCTTACCTCTAACCATTCAAAAGGTTTCGCAACTGCAAAATCCCTTAATATGGCTGCAGCACACAGGAATATATTTTTAGACAATGTTGTTGAAGAATCGGCTGTTCTTTATCAGCTATTAAAACTTGCGGAAATTGCGCATGAACAAGGAAGCGCTGTCGGAATAGGACATCCCTTCTCCGAAACCGCGTCCGCAATAAAGACATTTTGCGGCAGATTCAACGGTTCCGGCTTATCACTTGTACATATTTCGGAAGTAATCAGATTGAAGGCTTCGTAAAAAGTCCAAAAGTCGTCACTCCCGTGAAAACGGGAGTCCAGAACTAGTTAAAAAGATCCGCCGTGGCGGACTTTCGCGGGAATGACATAAGAGGGCAAAATCTTACTTATTACGAGTCCATCAAAGTTTGATGGACTCATAAAAAGTCAACAAACAAACTTAAACACGGGCATTCTGTTCTATTCCAAGCTCCTTCATCTTCTCTTCGGTAGGTCCTCCTGTCGTGATATCCCAGCCGACGGTTTTTAAAAATTCCCTGCGGATGGTTTCCATATCCACTGTAACACCCTTAAGCGGTCCTCCGGAAAGAGGTATTGCGCCAAGAGCCCTTCCGCTGAGCTTATGATCGGCAGGCTTGATACCTTCTCTTACGTTAAAGGCCTTTCTGAGATTTAGTATGCGTTCCCCGGTCTTCAAATATTCATCGGCAGAAAGATTCCAGCCTGTGGCAGCGTTCAGATATTCAACCAAAGGAAGAGTACTGGTCATAGCTCCGAACATGCACATGCCGGTGCAGTTTACAAGCTGCATGTAAAAACTTCCTGCTGCATACGACTTAATCTTTTTTGAACTCCTGCCTTCAGCGCTCTTTATCATACGGCGCGCTTCGGGAAATTTCTTCTTTACTCCAAAAAGGCCGGCATAAAGATAACATGAGATTGTATGGCGTCCCGGTGTCGGCTCGCATTCATAAGCAATTGCGTAACCCGGATCAAGCCTCGAATCGTGCATAGGAAGCTCCTGCCCGCCCGCATGCATTGCAAATTGTTCCGATCCTTTTCCGATTCGCTCGGCTGCTTTTTTTACTCCATCGGCAAGGATATCGCCAAATCCCTCCCGCCTGATAATCATTTCGGTAAGCCTTATTATTTCTCCGGTCTTTCCCCAACCGAGTTTCAGCCCGCCCGTTGTCTTTTCATCTATTATCCCGTTTTCAAAGCACTCGATGGCAAAAGCGACTGTTCCTCCTGTTGAAATCGTATCGATACCGGCTCTGTTGCACATCTCATTCATTTCAATAATTGAATCAAGATCTTCGTTTAACAGAAGGCCGCCAAACGCACCCAGGGTTTCGTACTCAGGCTTATGGCTGCTTTGACCTTTATAACGCCCTCTTTCCACATCGATTATTCCGCCGCAACCAAGCGGGCAGGATTGACAGGCATATTTTCTTTTCTGGTATTTTACCACGTTTTTATCCGAGTTTTTCTCAGCCTTTTGGATGGTATAATCCGTATAGCCCACACCGTCCCAGTTTTTTATAGGCATATCACCCGTCATGGCGGAATAGACCGTAAGACCAGAAGTTCCGTACTTTTTATAAATCTCCCTTACAAGAGAAGGCGTGGCAGGAACAGATATGCCCGTTCTGGCAATAATCTGGCTTAAAAAATTCATGAAACGCAAAGTCAACCTGTCGGCTATATTTGATTTCTTATAGTCTTTAATAAATTTTTTATTTATTTCCTTTACAGCTTCCGGGTCTGCCACCGGAACTTTTTTCTTTCCTCTTACCGCAACCGCCTTCAGGTTTTTACTCCCCATCACTGCGCCAAGGCCTGACCTTGCTGCAATTCGCCCGCTATCTGTTGAAATTCCTGAAATAAGGGATATTTTCTCCCCGCTCTCTCCAATTGAGGCTATCTGAACTTTATCATCATTCAGTTCATTTTTTATGAGATCTTCAGTCTCTGTAATGTCCTTCCCCCAAAGCGAAGAGGCGTCTCTTATTTCAATTTTCCCATCGTCAATAAATATCCATACCGGTTTTTCCGATCTTCCGGTAAAAAATACAGCATCATATCCGGTTTTTTTCAGCTCTTGCGAAAAAAATCCCCCTGCATTTGCATCCCCCCAGCCTCCGGTTAGCGGAGATTTTCCAACAACCATGAATCTCCCTGAAAAAAATGCGCCGGAGCCGGAAAGCAGCCCCGAGCAGAATCCCAGATGGCTTTCAGGTGAAAGCGGCGCTGTCCCGGGCTTCTGCCTTTCCATGATAACGGCAGCCCCAAGACCGTATCCTGCAAGATATTTCCTGTAAAACGCCTCTCCCGGTTCAATTACCTCTGTTTTTTTACTTTCAAGGTCCACAATACAATATTTTCCTGTATAACCTCCGGCCATAAGCACCTCTTATATATAAAAGTTCGTTATAATACTCTGCATCAAGTCATCGAAATGACGGGTATGCGATCTCATAATTTTCAAGTTTTTTTCTTTACAGATATAAGCATTTTTTTGACTTCGCGGTCAAAGTCGGATTCAAGCATGCGATCTTGCACAACCCGATACTTTTCGTATTCACTTTCCGCTATAGCTGCCGCGACCTCGTGACTGATTTTACCGCTATCCTGTAAAATTTCTTTTTCGTTAAATTGCAAAAAGGCGTCCAACTTCTCTATCCAGTCCTTCATATACATTACCACGCCTTTTTGCGCCTGCATTTCGGCATAGTCAAGATACATGGTGACAATTCTGTTTAGTCCATCCAGTTCCTTTTCATTAAGATAATTTTTAGCGATACCGACATCGGTTTTTCGAATTGTTCCTTTGGGAGAGTTTTTCCAGGTGGTTAAGCCCATGTTTGGTTTTTCACTTCCGACTCTGTTCCAAATAATTTCTGCTGCGGTTTGTCCGGAGATTGCGAAGTGGAGTTTGTTTTGAACGGCAGCAAAAAACTGCCCGGTAATTTCTTCATCAGGATCATAGTCAGCGCTACACTGCGCATAAATATCGGTGATTTTCTGGTAGAATCTGCGTTCGCTGCTGCGGATATCGCGGATGCGCGCCAACTGTTCTTCAAAATAATCTTTGCCGAAAAGATTGACGGGATTTTTTAGCCTTTCGTCATTCATGGCAAAGCCTTTTATCATATACTCCTTGAGGACTTGAGTCGCCCAGATGCGAAAATGAGTCGCCTGCCTTGAATTTACCCGGTAGCCAATGGAAATAATGGCGTCGAGATTGTAGAATTCCATATTTCTGGCAACTTGCCTTTGTCCTTCGGTTTGAACCTGTGCAATTTTTGCACAGGTTGAGTTTTTATCTAACTCGCCTTCCTGATAAATATTTTGCAGATGTTTTGTGACCACACTCCTATCCACACCGAAAAGCTCGGCGATTTTTGCTTGCGTCAGCCATAAATTTTCATCGCGCAAAAATATTTCCACTTTCACCTTGCCGTTTAGCGCAGTGTAGAGCAAAAACTCTGTAAATGTGTTCTGTTGTGCAATCTGTTTATTTTTTTTCATGATTTTATACTTCAATTTTATAGGGAATTCACCCCAATGTGTCAAGAATTGTTTGAAATCGTTAACAATCCATAATTATAATAACATCATATAATTACATTTTGTTTGACACTGTTTTTGCGCCATTGTATTCTTAACCGGTCTTGGTTGCCATTTTAATATTGCAGGGACGGGTAATGAATCCGGGAATAAAAACTTATATCTTATGTTTTGCAGTTTGCTTTCTCGCATTTTTTATACGGGTTGATCCTATAAACGCGGAAAATATACGAAAACCCGCCTATGCCGGCTCATTTTATCCTGCAGGCAAATCGGAGCTCAATAATGAAATAAGCGAATTGACTACAAAGGCAAAACGAACCAGCTTCAGGATTCCGGCAAACAAATCATTAAAGGCTCTTATCCTTCCTCATGCCGGCTATGTTTATTCCGGTTATACTGCTTCACATGCTTCTCTGGTTCTTTCTGAAAACCAATTTTCAAAAGTAATTCTAACGGGACCCGATCACAGAATTGGTTTTTCAAACTGCGCATTAACAGATGCTGATTCCTATCAAACACCTATCGGCCCGGTTAAAATACACAAAGATGCGGCAAAACTGCGTCTTCAGCCCGACCTGTTTCGTTCCATCCCGGCTTCGGATACTAACGAGCATTCGCTTGAAGTCGTTCTTCCTTTCCTGCAAACCTACCTTAAGAAATTTGAAGTGATACCGATTGTAATCGGTTCAGGAGATTACAACAAGTTTGCAAATACAATAGAGCCGTTAATTGATGAGAACACCCTTCTTGTTGCAAGTTCCGATCTTTCACATTATCTGCCGTATGATGAAGCTGTCAGCAGAGATAAAGAAACTATAAATGCTATATTGGATCTTGAAAAAGAAAAGCTGATAAAACTCGAAAACAGCGCATGCGGTAAAATGCCCATCCTGATCGTTATGAGCCTGGCCGGCAAATACAAGTGGAAGCCGGTTCTTATTCATTATTCCAACAGCGGCGATACGGCCGGAGAACGCTCACGGGTCGTAGGATATGCGGCGGTCGCCTTTTATGGAGACTCTTCTATGGAAAATGAAAACGCATTAAATAAACTTACCCAAAAACAGGGGCAGACACTTATTAAACTTGCCAGAAAAACCATCTCGGAAAAACTCGGAATAAGACCCAAACCGGATCTCGAATCGCTTGCTTCGGACCTTGAAGACAAAAGCTTCCGGAGGCGCAGCGGCACATTTGTAACTCTTAAAATTCATGATCAGCTCCGCGGCTGCATCGGAAACCTCGATGCTTCCGGGTCTATTACAGAAGGTGTAAAACAAAACGCCATTAATGCCGCATTCAACGACTACCGCTTTTCACCACTCACCACAAAAGAATTTGACAAGGTTGAAATAGAAATCAGCATATTGAGCGAGCCGAAACCACTTGAATACATTAACAGCAATGACCTCATTAAGAAACTCCGGCCTGATGTTGACGGCGTTATTATACGAAAAGGAGGGGCAAGCGCAACCTTTTTGCCCCAGGTTTGGGAGCAACTTGCCCGTCCCGAAGAATTTCTTTCACATCTTTGCATGAAGGCCGGTCTTCCCTCCGACTCATGGAAAAAATCTAAGCTGGAAGTCCTGACATACAATGTTCAGTATTTTGAAGAGGCAAAATAACAGTCCGATATTATTAGTTGTTGTTGCAACAGGCATCTCCTCTGTTGTAACCCAGTTATTGACCATCCGCGAATTTCTGGCGCAATTTCAGGGTAATGAATTCGTGATTGCCCTTATATTATTTTCATGGCTCATTCAGGGCGGTATAGGAACTCTTTTATCACAGTTATTCAGCAAAATAATTATTCCCTCCTCCGCCATGCTCGCTTGGCTTTCTTTGATAATAGCAGGATTGCCCACTCTGCAGATTATCCTGATAAGAGAACTCCGGGATCTCTTCTTCATTCATGGAAGCTCGGTCGGGTTCTATCCGACTTTTGCCTTTATTTTCTTAACTACAGCTCCATATGCTCTTCTTATAGGATTTGTACTGCCATACAGCCTTTTTGTTCTTAGAACCTCAAGCCCAAACTATCCCGGTTCAAATATATATATAACAGATAACCTGGGAGACATAGCCGGAGGCGCCCTTTTCTCTTTTTTCCTGGTATATTTTTTCTCTCCGCTGAAATCAGTTTTAATTTCAAACCTTCTTCTTCTTGATGCAACATATTATTTGTTTAAATATTCAGGTATCAGACGAGTGTTTCCAATCCTGTGCACAGGCCTGGTAATAGCATTTCTTGTCCTTGGTATTGTTTTTGAAGAAAAAACCCTTTCTCCCCCTGAAGGCAGACTGGCTTATTATAATGAATCAAAGTATGGACGAATCGAGATTCATCAGGACAGGGAGCAGTACACTCTAATTGGAGATGGCGTCCCAATTTTCAGCAATCAAAATACCTCAATTGCAGAAGAAACTATTCACTACCCCCTATCACAACTTTCTGATCCCCGGCATATACTGGTAATATCTTCTGAAGGCAATATTATGGAAGAGCTTGAGAAATATCATCCGGATTCAGTAGATTATGTTGAACTGGATCCGGATCTGTCTGATGTCCTGTTCCGCTTTGGGCTTATTAAAAAGATCCATGGACTTAATGTGATTAACCAGGATGGGCGGGCCTACCTTGCAAATTCAGATAAAATCTACGATGCAATCATATTAAATCTGCCTGAACCTGAAACATATCAGATTAACAGGTTTTATACTGATAGTTTTTATGCAATTGTAAAGAAACATTTATCTTCCGCCGGAATATTGAGCTTTTCAATGGAAGGATACGATAATTACCTTGCGGAACCCCAACGGCAGAAGATCTCTTCTGTCTATAATACCCTTTCACGACATTTTAAGAATGTACTTCTGCTTCCGGGACAAAATATTTATTTTTTAGCATCACAATCTTCTTTAATAACAGATATTCCTGATTCCCTTGAACGTAAAAACATTTCCACAAGCTATATAAGCAGCTATTATTACGGGAATCTGACAGATGACAGGATCAACCACCTGAAAGCACTCATAGATAAATCAACTCCGATAAATACAGATATATATCCGCAACTTATGCACATAATGTTTATGCAGTGGTTCGCTAAATTCTCAGCCTCTCCTTTTCCCTTTATTATAATCCTTACTGCATTAAGCCTCATTTATCTTGTTCGCATAACAAAAGAAGAATTTGTTCTTTTTTCAACTGGTTGTATGGCAATGGGAACAGAAATTCTGATTATATTCGCTTTTCAGATATTCTACGGATACATTTATCTGAAAATAGGCCTTATAATAACTGTTTTTCTTGCAGGGCTTCTGCCCGGGGCCTGGATGGGTAAAAAGTACGGAAGCAATAAAAAAATATCACTTGTAATAACTGACGCTATTCTTATTTTATTGACAGGTATTTTGATAATTGCTTTTAAACAGGCGGGTTATAATATCCCCTTGTCTGCTTTTCTGTTATATGGTTTTATTGTATCCATGACATGCGGTTATCAGTTCCCGACAGCTCTTAAACTGATAGGAGACAGTAATCCGGCCGTAACAAAATTGTTTTCAGCCGATCTGATCGGGGCAGCTGCCGGAACGCTTCTTATCAGTGTTGCGGTTATTCCTTATTTTGGCATTATCTGGGCTGCAGCCGGCTTGATTGGCTTAAAACTTATCAGTTTAATAATAATGGCAATAAAGTCATGACGGCTTCGTAAAAAATCATTCTGCTGTGTTGCGCTTCATCTTTCGTCATTACAGCGTACCAATATGTACGCTTCATTCCTCAAGGTTCGCGCGCCTTGCATAATGAGCTTTTTACTTTGCCGTCTGAATTCGTACTTTTTACGAGAGCAATAAAGTCATGAAAATAGTAAACAGAAGGCAATTCCTTTACTGTACAGCATTAATTCTCTCGACACCGGCTTCATCCCGGGCCTTATGGTCGTCTGATGATAAGAAGGGCGACATTCCCGGCTCAGATGATATCAGGGGAAAGATATTCAAGGGAGATGCTCCGGATAAGCCATGGAAATGGTCTCATGAAGGATTTCTTTATACTAAATTAAGCGACAGAAAGGTGGTTTGCGGAATATGTCCCCACAGATGTGTGTTATCACCTGGTGACCGGAGTGTTTGCCGATCAAAAATCAATTATGACGGGATATTATATAGTCTTTCTTACGGTAATCCTTGCAGTACAAATGTTGACCCCATAGAAAAAAAACCGCTCTTCCATTTTAAACCTCAGACGAAATCCTTTTCACTGGCGGCAGCAGGATGTAACTTCCGCTGCCTGAATTGTCAGAACTGGGAAATATCCCAGGCAAAACCCGGTGAAGTACGCCAAAGCGAACTTTTCCCGGAAGATGTCGTTAAAGAAGCATTGAAAAGCGGTTCAGAATCGATAGCATGCACATATTCAGAGCCGATTTCTTATTTTGAATATATGATCGATATTGCACGTCTTGCAAAAGAAAAAGGACTTTCCAATCTCTGGATATCAAACGGTTACATTAACAAAGAGCCCCTGATAGAGCTATGCAAATACATGGACGGCGCAAATGTTAATTTAAAAGCCTTCAGCGATAATATATACAGAAAGCTGAACGGTGGCAGGCTTGAGCCTGTTTTGAATACTTTTAAGACTTTAAATGATAAAGGCATCCATTTTGAGATGACCAACCTTGTTGTACCGGGTTACGTCGATGATCCTGAAATGGTTAAGCGTATGTGCGGATGGATTCTTACTAATCTCGGACCGGATCATCCACTTCATTTCCTGCGTTTTTTCCCTCAGTACAAGCTTGACAGACTTCCTTCTACCCCTGTTTCGACCCTAGAAAATTTTCGGAGTTCAGCAATGAAGGAGGGAATCCGATATGCTTATGTAGGCAATGTTCCGAATCACGAAGGGACGAACACATACTGCCATAACTGCAAAAAATTACTCATAGAACGAAAGGGCTATCTGGTGCCGGCATATAATCTTTCCGGAAACAGGTGTAAATTTTGCAATACGGTTATACCCGGTGTATGGAAAAATAAATTATGAACCATTGACAGCCTCGCAAAAAATATGACTTCTTTACGAGAGCATCACCATTCACTATTCACTATTCACTATTCACTATTTACAGCAAAGAAGTTACCATGTCTGAAATAAGGCAAAAAACAGTCAATGGATTAAAAGCAGGCGACACATTCACCGTCAAGCGCAAATTCACAAAAAAAGATACCGAATATTTTGGAAATATTACAAAAGATTACAATCCGGTTCATTATGACAGACGGTTTATCGAAGCAAAAAAATTAAACGGGCTTATCTGCCATGGCCTGCTTGTTGCTAGCCTGATAACAGAAATCGGAGGTCAAATCGGATGGCTTGCATCCGGCATGGACTTCCGCTTTAAGAAGCCTGTATATTTCGGAGATACCATAACCTGCACATTCACAATAATTGAAATTAATGAAAGAGGAAAAGCAAAAGGAGAAGCGGTTTACCGCAATCAGGAGGGAACGGTTGTTCTTGAAGCTACCCTGAAAGGCATCCTCCCCGGTTCAAAAGAAAAACAGGTTTTGCAAGTCTTGATGGAAGAGAGATGAACTCGTAATAAAGTCCATAAAATTTTACAGATTCGTAAAATAGTCCCCCGCCTCAATATCATTTATTTGTAAAACATATATAAAAAAAGTCTTGACATTCTGTTTTATTTGTATAACAATCAGGTCAAAAGTAAACAGATCGGTTTTCAATATCAACACAGGAAATAAAACGATGGAGGATCAATGCGAAAGGACGTAACCATATGCTTCCGTACAAGCAAAGAAGTCCGGGATTCCATTGACAAGATCAGGCTGAAGACTAAGCGCTCAATATCATCGGTCATCGAAGACATCATAGGTTGTTACCTGCGTGAAAACAAGGCCTTTGAATGTGGTGAGAAAGAGCAGCGACGTTTCAACAGGAAGGAAGTATCTATCCCTGTAGTAATCAGGGACCCGGCCGAGGAAGCCCGGATGCTGCAGGCCGGCATCATACTCGATATCTCTCTGGGAGGACTGCGCATCTCTTTCCCGGAAGATTTTATTGGCGAAGCATCTGTCGCGAGTCAGGGCAACGAATTCGAAGCTATCTTTACACTGCCCAATGAGAAGAGGCCCATCAGCATCAAGTGCAAACCTAAACGTACTGTTTCAACCGACAACGTAAAACAGATGGGGGCTTCCTTTGTTGATTCGGACTTTAGCAGTTATAAGACACTACAATCATATTTGATATAACTATTTGATATTGTTTTAGATAAAATTTTAAAAAAATGCTTGACATTCTTATTTAAATGTTATACATTGTAGACAAAAATAAGGACTAATTATAATAAATTCTATGAAATGTTTTATGTGAAGGAGGAACGGGCTATGTTAAATATATACAAAAAAAGTTTATTGATAATGGTGGCCTCTTTCCTTTTTATTGTGATGATGACCCCAACAGCACAAGCTGATTCGTATACGCTCAATGCATACGATATTTGGGTGGATACTGGCATCAACCTCAACAATTCACTGGTCACTTTTTCAGATGCCAAAACCCATTCCAATGACCCGGATCACCTGAATAAGTGGACATGGGGGATCGAATGGTATTCTAAGCCAGAAAACGGCGGAATACCGTATGTTTGGACTAATGCTAACGGAGGTTACGGTCCATGGCGTAAGTATGAAGATGGTATGGTAACGGATGAATGGTTCAAATCGGGAAAGCATGGCCAACTGATCGGTTACATCGGCTTCGATAATCCTCTGGAGAACGCCGGTCAGGACGAAAACGGAACGGGGGCGGACATAACTTTTCTTGATAATGTTTTCGGCATCGGAAAGTCAACAGTTTCAATGTTCGGCACCGGGGATGTCTGGATCGGCATAAATGATGCCTTCTGGGATTTTCCCAATGGTTATCCGGACAATAGCGGATGGGTAACGGTTAATATTGCTGTTCCCGAACCGGCGACCATGCTGCTCCTCGGTCTCGGTCTGCTGGGTGTAGCTGGAATTCGATCTGCTGGGTGTAGCTGGAATCAGGAAAAAGTTTAAGAATGAACTACCCCGCAGCAGAGCTGCGAGGTATCTGGAATACAGAATACAGTAGTCAGAAGTCAGAATTTTTTTTGAAGATATTTTATCTCCCTTC
>JAGVOC010000217.1 GCA_020052975.1 Desulfobacterales bacterium
AAAACACCCGGAGCGTCAAGGCGGGCTAATCTCGGCATGTGATCCTGCTAACATAAAAGCTGTTGCCTGTCAAGTTAATTACTTATTTATGGACGTCCCTAATATGCCCCTAAAATTTTGAGGAGGTTAGGAAACTCATAAGGTTGCCTCTTCGAATCCGTAGGCCGCAGGTTCGAATCCTGCCGGGCGTACCAATGATTTAAAAACATAAGGGTCGCAGGATGTTATTTATTGTAACCCTTTTTTTAGCTTCTGCGGAATTATACACTTCCCTTGAAGCTGAATAAATTGGTATGGTATCGTTTTTGGGCTGTCGACATCGGAGCGACTTTCACGATATCCACTGCATATCAAGCTTGCGTTTGGAAGCAGAACAATCCCTCAGGTAAAGGTTGATTAGGCTTTGATATGGAATGTTGGTCTCTTCAGCCATCTTTTTGAAGTAATCAACCACGTCCGGGCTCATCCTGAGGGTAACCTGTTTCTTGAGCTTTCTGGCATAGGGATTCGGCCTGGACTTCATCTTGGACAGATCGTATTCCTTTTTCATATCACTATCTCCTGTAAAACCTTGCTTCGTTCGCGGTAGCTTTGCGGGCCGAAATAATCCGGATTATCGACTCATTTTCACGATAGCAGTGGCACACCATTACGAGCCGAAGTTTAAAACTTAGACCAAGCAGAAGGAATCTATCCTCCCCTTCCGAATGTTTATCATCGTAGAACTCCTTGGCAAAATCGTCATAGAAAACGGTCTGCGCTTCCTCAAACGATACGCCATGGATCTTGAGGTTCACTTCAGCTTTTGCTGAATCCCACTCAAATCGAAGTTCTGACATATTTACATTGTATTTACAATTACAAATTAGTCAATTGGTTTTTACAAACAGTATTTTCTGAATTTGCATCCCTATTGAATCTTCCGGCTTCCACAGACCAAATCCATGTAAAAGCCTAATAAAAAAATCCCTGCCTTTTGATATCATTATACATTCAGATAATGGACTTTAGATGTAAAGGGCGTTCCCTATTCGTCCCCCGTTTCACCTGCTGAACTTATATTTTGATGAACGACCCGACCCTGCCGTGTTCGCCCGTCATTCAGAACCGATACAGATTCGGTATCAATTTTTAATTACTGCAAAGAGGCTTTGCCGGCATCATTGATACTTCCCCGGCGTGTTTTATTGCGGTAGCAAAGAAACCTCATGAACGGAGAGAGCTATTGATATGGTTTTCTACAATTTCATTAACCGGTCAACCATTGGCTTGAACGATCTACGCTGATGATTGATAAACTCATTATAACCATTTAAAAATTCTATATATCTGTCCAGATCGACTTTTTCTTTATAAAGCAGCGGATTATGCCTGCCGGCGGCCAGGCGGCGCAAGTCCTCTCGTATGGATTGCGATCCTGCCGTTTCAAGCATTTCCTGTTTTTCCTTATCACTGAGCATGCCGGTATCGATCCTTTAGTTCAGCAAACAATTTTTCAAACCCAAACAGGGAAAAATATTCTTTCACGGTATTCCAGTTAAGCGACGTTTTATGCAGCGCAACAAGCGCTTCAATATCGGCAAGATCGATTGCCTTTCGCCTCTCGTCGTTCGCCATTGCCTGCACCTTTAATCCTATAAGATCTTCAACCTTCAGAATCCTGACAGCCAGCGTTTCGTTGAACATCATTCTTTCTTCGGCCCGCTTGATCATGCCGACGGATATTTCCCGAAAGGCATGCAAAAAATCGACTTCACCGAAAATTTTAAGGGGGGATATAAACTGAGATACATTTTCAGTTTGATGGCTGCATTCATAGCCCAGTTCATGCATGATCACGCCGACACTTGCCATGTCATCACGGCTCACAAGAAAATCGATGTCAACCGTTGCTCTTACGACCCCATGGGCACCGAGCGCAAAGCCTCCAATGAGCGCATACCGAACGTTCTGCTCCTTGAAGCGCGTTAAAAGATTATCCAAAACAAGTTTAAAATCCATGCGGTTATGGCTCTGCGGCTTATTAAAATAATGCTGCGCCCTATTTAGTGTCCATCCGGAAACTAATTATGGACACAAATGCGTTTCCAATTCGGAAATAGGAAATTTTGGGCAAGCTCAAGGAAATCAAGGGATTGCGCGGAGACATACACATTGTATGCCGCACAAGAAATCCCGCAGATTGACACCGAGATCGCTCAAAAGGGCCATTTCCGGATGGAAATTATTTAAGCTCGAAATCAACGAAGTTTATAGTACTATACATAAAACGCTTTCGCTCAGCAATACCTTTTCGGGGTTCCCCAATCCCCTTTATAAACAAGTTTACTGCGCTACCTGTTCCGCCCTCGAAATCAGATATTTTGCCAGAAATATTATTCCAAACATTTCAATTTATTTTGGCTGTATTTATATTTTGATGTGCCCTAAAATTCATATTTAGATAGCTTTAAACTCGCAAAGAAGAATAAATATTTGATTTTTGATAATGAGTTTAAAAATTTATGACGCCCCATAAATACCCCTGAGGATTATAGAATGTCCCCAAGCTCTGCCCGTTTGAGTTTCAAAAAATTGGGCCCTCGAATACGAAAATTTTTTTATCCCCAATCCGACCGGTAGCCGGTGCCGCCGGTCGGCCATTTGAAGGATATGGCGCCTGTATCGCATACATACCAGCAGGATGCGCATTCCATGCAGGTATCCAGGCTTTTGATCTGGGCTTTTTTGGCCGCAAGGGTCCAGCAGTCGCCCAGGCAGACGTTTACGCAATTGGCGCATCCCGTGCATTTTTCAGTGTCAACGGTGATAAACGCTCCGTTCCCGGGAATCCATTCCACCCCCGGAAAACGCTCATGGGTTCGCTTCTTCTGATTCATTTTCATCACCTTCTGTTAGGTAAAGGGGTTTTCGTGCCCATGCCAGATTTTGTTTCTGATGTCATCTCAAATAATTTAGGGTCGGCGTATTTTACAAAATGGACGATTTCATCACTCAGCCGGTTTCCCAAGGGGGCCAGGGGTTTCCGGAGCAGTTTATACAGGGGCCGGATAATGGGCAGCAGCAGCTTCATGGTCGGATTCGCGAGGCCGGAAAGATAAAAGCCGACCATCGCCAGCAGTTGAATCAATGGTCGGAGCAGGCGCAGCAGGAGTTCCAGCCCGCCCACGAAAAATCGGAAAACAGCTTCGCCTATTTGGGGACGCCGTGCTTCATCAACGATGCGATCCTCCCGTCCCGCATAATCATAACCATTATGAATCCAGTTCTGGTAATACCGGAAATACATTTTGATCCATTTGGTAATGACCGTCGGGTCTTTTTGGATATGGCGGAACGTCATTTTCAGGATGGGGGTGAGAGAATGGGTGAGCTGACCCATTCCCCACCCGTAATGGATGTATTTTTTTAGCAGGCGCAGATCTTTTTTCTCCTGGGCGTACCGGAGATTGTAACGGTTTTTTGCGGAAATGGACCACTGTAGGACGGCATGATCTTTGATCCGGTCATCGTACTCTTTCAAAAACGATTTGGAGGTGTTCCCGCGGCGGATGGCCTCGATGGCCACGTCGGCGGCGATGTCCGCGGAAAACCAGGCGGCCGGAACGCCGTCGCACAACTCGGTGCTTTCAAGCCCGGCCGCATCTCCGATGAGAAGAATGCCGTCATCATGGTTGGGCATATTCCGGAGTTCCGGGTCCAGCCCGACATAAATTTCAAACCCCTCCCACATGCGGGCCCGGACCGTACAACGGGGCGCCACTTCTTCCCGCCACCAGGGGAGTTTGGTGGTGATATTGTCATGATATTCTCGAAAGCGCTTTTTCAGGTTGGGGACTTTCCCGCCGTTCAGCCGGAGGCAATGGTCCTGCATGAAATGAACGCTTTCCCGGTAGGGCCAGACCATCAGGCCGTTGCCGTGGCCCAGGGGCGGCGCTATTTTTTGTTCATCCCATCCCCAGCAGAACCGCAGGGAATATCCGAATAGTTTATCCACATCGGATTTATCCATTTCATAATCATAAGTGTCGGCCAGGGAAATCGCCTCGGGCGGATATTTCTTCCGGATTCCGGCTTTGATGGCGACCAGTCCCTGGGAACCTTCCGCGTCAATCACGATCCGGGAGAATATTTTTTCCCCGGTCTCGAGGATAATGCCCGCGACTTTGCCGTTTTCACGAATGATATCCACAACTGTGGTGGATGTGCGCAATTCCGTCCCGGCCTGAACCGCTTTTTCGGCCTCCCATTCGCAGAAGGGTTTGCAATAGGCGTTGTATCCGAATGAAATGACCGGGGAAAACGGCCGGGGCACACGCAGGGTGTCGTCGATTTCAATGACCCCGTTGTCGATGTCGGTGATAATATAATTGATGATCCCGTCCGCCGGACGCTCAAAAGGTGGGTTGCCTTCCCGGATAAAGTCCGGGCCGAACAAAAACCCGTAAATCGGAATCGTCAACCCGGAAATGACCTTTTCGCCGACAGTGGCCGAGCGCTCGATCATGAGGGTCCGCAATCCGGCTTCGGCGCATTTTTTTGCGGCCACGGGCCCGCCGAAGCCGGAGCCGATGACAATCACATCATACATTTTGTCCATGGTTTATTATCCGGTAAAATTGATGGATTGGGAGTTAAAAAAATAACAATAAATGATTATTCCAGTATAATATTGAAAATCAAATGCGTCGGATGCCGGGCCGGGAACTGATCCTGATAAACATCATTGTGATATCGTGAAAACGCCTCCGCGTTGCCGGATCAGGTCGATCAACGCCTGCTTCTTGCCAATGACCGCCAGATCGCCCACGGTGTACCTTTCTCCACCGGACATATATTGCCGCTTGAGATCGCATCCCGATTCGATGAGGACGCGGGCGATTTCGTCATGGCCTTTTATGATCGCTCTGAACACAGGCGGATATTCATCATTCCCTCCATCGGGCAGTGCTCCCTTCAAGAGCAACAAATTGACCATTTCCAAATCCCCCGATTGTATCGCTATCTCCAGAGGTGTACTGAGTATCATTTTGTTTTTGACGTTTACGTTTGCACCGGCTTCAACGAGCAGGCGTGCCAGGTCTGACCGGTTTTTCTCCAGCGCCAGATGCAACGGACTCTGATCATGCTCGGTGACGGTGTTGATCCCCTTTTTCTTCATTATCAGATCGCGGGCCTCGTCAAAGCGATTTTGTTCCAAGGCCTCTATTAACCCGTAACCAAAGCCCAATCGCATCTGCTTAACAAAAGGAATTAGTGCACCAGCCAGAGCGACAATGAGTACCACCGCTATGAAAGTTCCTATCCCCTTCATGAGAGCTTTGACGGTTATGGGGCCAACCTTGACAGACATAATCGAGTTGTACCGATCAGTTGCAAATTTTGACATCTCCATCCCGGCCGGAGTATCCAACGAAGGAATGACAACACTCCCTATGAGTAAAGGAATGAACACAAAGCAAAGGCCAAACACAAGGATGCAGAGGTCTAGTAAATACAGAGAGTAGAATCCTGCCAGACGATGTTCTCCGTATGGAGATGACGAGACGATGATTTTAACCTCCTGTCCGGGCTTGAAACGCGTGATGATGTGATGTTTGGATCCTCTCACCTGTATTTTCTGACCATCTTTTGCAATAAACTCGAATTCAGGATAACTCATATAAGAAGTGGTGTCTTGAAAATCAACTTCGCCAAATTGGTTAGTGCTGGAACTCCGGGACACTACCTCTTCATCATAGTAACCCTTGAAGACGCCTTTCGTCCGCTCCGGAGTGTTTTTGACAAAAGTATACGTCGACAGTATCTCCCAACCTCCGTAAAGAGAGATTATGATGCTGGTAATAATGAATACAGCCAGGATACATTTAAGAACAGTTGCCATGAATATTTTTACCTCCACTTTCAACCGATCAATTTTATGTCCGAGCTTTGTTCCAATTAAGAATGCTGAAAAATGGAAATTTATACAATTTAACTATGTGGTATATATATCAGGATCGGGCCAAGCCAACCATTTGATTTTTAAAAGTCATATACCTCCGGCCCAAAAATGCTGGCCGGTGAAATTCTTGCGGTGACCCGTATAATTTCTCGCTATATGAATAGCGCTCTTCCCTTTTATAAAACCGACCACCTGAGATACTCCATATTTCGGTGGTATAGAGATCAGCATATGTACGTGATCGGGTTGAAGATGGCCCTCCAAAATCTGACTCTCTTTCTGGGCTGCGAAGTCCTAGAATGTTGACCCAAGATACTATCGCAATTGATCATATATTGTTTTTCTCCGATACTTCGGTATCCACACAACATGATACTTGCATTCCCATAAGGCATGATTTAACCTTTTTACGTCGTTCAATTGAAACCTCCTTCCCCGTTAACTTTGAGCGGTTCACGGATAGGAGGTTTCCTTTATATTCCCGGAATTGTCAAACTCTGGGAGTCTCCCGGCAGAGCCGGGAGTTTACCTGTAATTAATTAAATATAAAAAGTTGAGGAGGTTATGAAACTCAAAGGTTGCCTCTTCGAATCCGTAGGCCGCAGAATGAACTATTTGATGTAATCAAATCTTTTCTTAGATCTGATTAGTTTCCCATAATGTCTGATCCAGTCCAATTCTTCCTGAGTCAAGGGTCCCTGCAGCATCGCTCTGAAATTCATCATCAGTTGCTCTCTGTTTTTCGGACCGGTCAGAACCAGGTGAACATGAGGATTTGATAAAACGAATCTATAACAGAGTTCAGGTGTCAGGGGAGGTATCCTGGCCTCTTCTTTGCTGCCAGGCCAGGGAGCCACTTCAATCCCTTTTACAGGGTTTATTAACTGCCGCCACGCCAGCGCCGTATAACTGACAATAATAGGATTCCGCTTTTTTAGATGCGGGAAGATGTCCTCTTCCGCTCCCGTGTGTTTGGCATTATAGCGAATCATTAATAGATCGAGCTCTGAATCGAGTGCCAATTGTCCGGCTCGTTTCCGGTCATGGATGCTGGTTCCAATAGCCTTAATTTTGCCTTCCTGTTTAAGTTTCAACAATGAATCGACAATACCATGGCTGTAAATTGATGTCCGTCCGAGCCACCCCAGTTTGAAAACATCCAGATAATCGGTATTTAATTCGCGCAGAGCTTTTTCAACACTCTGGCGTATCTGCCAGCCAAAGAATCCCCAGCCAAGCAGAGCCACCACATTCTTCTCTCTGTTTTTTCTGATTACTTCCTTAATACCTGCTGTAACTTTTTTAAAACTGGCGCCCCAGACCCAGTAATTAGCTCCCTGCTCCGCGGCCCATTCGACATCAGAAGAATCCATTCCGTAATTGCCGGCAATACCCATTCTGAATACCTGCTTCTCAATCACAGGTAAAATACAAAAGGAAAAACCACTTTGAATACTGTTGTGTTCCGTGGTCATTGAAGCTCCCAATAAATGTACTGAATATATAAAATCTCAATATTTGGTGCCGCCGAACAATGTTTAGATTGATCAGCATAAAAAACTTCCCGTTTCAGCAACACAGGAGGGTTGAAAATACATTTCGTGCTTATCACATTTCTTAACTTTATTAACGCCTTGATTATTTTATCTATAATTCAGGAATTAATATGTTAAGAGATTTTTCAAGCCACTCGGCAACAAGGCGCCGGTGACAATTTTCTCCCGGAACCTCCCAGCACATAAGAATTGAACCGGAAAGCTCGGCATAAACTTTTTGCGGGTCAAGTTTGCCCAGTACGTCTCTTTTGTATTCAGCAACATATTCCGGCCAGGGAAGCCCGGCTTTGGCTCTTTTAAGCAGGTCCGCCGAAGGCGCAAGGGCAATATATCTTCGTCTTGATCCCCACCATCGCGGAGGCCATCGGGCGATACTGATTGCCATAGGGTCAGCAGCCGCAGTTTTGTTTCCGAAATAAGATGTTTTCACAATTACTCCTCAATTCAGTTAATTAATGCTGTTTGTCCCCAATACCCCCTATATGCCCGACGTGCCAGAATCATTAGCCCAAAGACTGATGAACTCCACTTGCAAACTCCATCTGGATTTCACTGTCGCTTCAGGACAGCACTTGTGGCTCGATCAAGAGTTCTCCAAATCCGGTCTATCCATGCGTTGTGCTCTCTCTTCATCAATACAGAACGGAGACAGGTCACAACGCTCCCCGGCGGTAACAACTCGACCGGAGTATGCTCAAGAAACTCTATTGGTAGTTCAGCCAAGGCAAGATGCAGTTGTTGGCGTGCACATTCCTCGAAGATCTGACGAGCAAGACTGGAGGCTTCGTTTACTGTTCCGGCGCGCGGGACCCAGAATACAATGTCAAGTTCTGGTGGGAACCCGCACACAAAACGCTTGTCCTTCCTAATCTTCTCATACAGTTTCAGCGCAGCTTCCCGCGAGTGGTCAAGTCCACGGGCAAACACACCCCTTTTCACCAACGGAAGGAGTCGCTGTGTTGCCCACAATCCAACTGCTGCAGCGCCTGGCCTGGAGCACTCGAGGCTGATCTCTCCGAGATGAAGTTCCGTCGAACTGAAATACGTGTATGGGGAATCGTGTTTGTACAGTATTCCCACTGCGGGATCTCGAAATAGGACACAGCCGCACCCGTAAGGTTGAAGCCCGTGTTTGTGTGGATCGATGACGAGGGAGTCGACCTTGCCCAAACGATCGTAGGTTTGGCGCACTTCTTTCGTGATTCGACTCGAGAGCCCGAAATAGCCGCCGTAAGCCGCGTCGGCATGCAGTCTGAAACCATACTTCTCGCGCAGTTCGAGGATCTGCGGCAATGGATCGACCGAACCGGTTGCGGTGGTTCCTATCGTTGCCACGACCGTGCCGATGCCTCCCTTTCTCAAGCGTTTCCTGAGCGCATCCAGATGCATCCGGCCATGGTCATCGTTCGGAATGGTCTCAAAGGGTAACCCCAGAACATGGCTGATTCGGCTGTGCGTGTAATGCGCTTGCTTTGATGCCACCACTGTCTCGCCGGGACGCAGTCTGCCCGACACCCAAAGAGCTTCAAGATTCGCCATCGTTCCACCACTTGTCAGATGACCAAGGTGCTCTTTCCAGCCGAACATGGCGGCTATGTCGGCCACCGCCTCCTTCTCCATTTGCGAACTGGCTTTCCCTCCATCAAGCGCATGGTTGTTCGGATTGATCCACATTGCAAGGGAGTACGCGACTCGAGCGATCAAATGGGGAGGCTTGAGCATTTGCCCGGCATAGGTGGGGTGAAAATACGGGTAATTGTCCTGAAGACGTTCCGCCACTTCAGCCAACACTCTCCGAATCGCCGTCGGGGAACCTACTGGTTTCTGAGTCCATTGCAGACCTGGAAACCCTTTCTCCAACAGGACAAGAGCATCTTTAAGAAGCTCGATCGAGTCGATTTCACGTAGTAGTTTGGTGTTCTTCAATGGTGCTGCTCCTTCTAATTGAAATGCAAGTTCGCTGTTTTCGCCAAAGAGTGTCTAACCATGTTTAGGTTGATCCGCATAAGACGCGGAACTTCGGTTTTCGGTCAGTATAACCCGCCGTTGTTGTGACGACGATAGTAGCGATATATCTATTATTTCTATATGAAATCAAGCATTTTCTTAAAGAGCAACGTTTTACTGACAAGGAAGAAGTACGCAATGAACTACCCCGCAGCAGAGCTGCGAGGTATCTGGAATACAGAATACAGTAGTCAGAAGTCAGAATTTTTTTTGAAGATATTTTATCTCCCTTCT
>JAGVOC010000035.1 GCA_020052975.1 Desulfobacterales bacterium
ATGGCGGAAGAAGGCCCCGAAAGGTTTCAGCATATACTGGGCGAAAGCTGGCCGGTCTCGTACTTTATGGAAAAACCGGTAGATCCTGAAAAATTGCTTTCAACAGTCAAGACCATTATCGGGGAAGATAGATAATTTTGGAGGATATCCAGCGGAGAAGAAACTGGAGGTATGAATGAACACAGGTTAATATATTGCTGAAATGGAAGACACAGTTGACAGACTGTAAACAGAGTGTTTACAAAAAAGCCTTTTCTTCATTCAAACCTTATTCATCTTGCTCATGGCTGGCGAATAATTTGCCCTGTCTTTTCAAATAGTTATTTTTTATCCGACAAGTAGTATTAACTTTTGGCACAGATATTGAATTTACAATAGACAGATACATTTGTTTATCAGTGGTGAAGGATATGACATCAAAAATTGTTGAGGAACAGGAATTTTCTGCAGAAGAGCTGGCTTCTGTGGATACCATCATCGAGCGATACGCCAGAAAACCTGGGGCACTTATCCCTGCCCTGGAGGAGATACAGGAGACTATAGGGTATCTTCCCAAATCCATACAGAGAAGGGTAGCCGTAGGCCTCAAGATCCCTTTTAGCGAGGTCTACGGGGTTATTACATTCTATTCTTTTTTCACAATGGTTCCAAGGGGGAGACATTCCATAAGGATCTGCCGTGGTACGGCCTGTTATGTCAGAGGGAGTCAACGGAACATGGATAAGATCTCTGATATTCTGGGCATAGGTAATGGAGCCATCACCGAGGACAAACGGTTTACATTGGAGACTGTCCGCTGTATGGGTGCCTGTGGATTGGCACCAACAATGGTAATCGATGATAACATCTTTCCTATGGTAAAGACGACCAATCTGTCTGAAATCCTAGAGGACTATGAATGAAAAGATTGAGAGACCCTACTCAATGAATTGCCCGGACAATGAGTCAAAAAGCGAAAGCAGGCCTCAGTTTAATATAGAGTTTAAAATAGGAGAAAAGGATTTTAATGTAGCCGGGGAGGCAGCTTCAAAGGTAAAAAAAACGCTGCAGCAGTTAGGGTTAGAAAAAGAGGTAGTTAGAAATGTAGCCATAGTCGTTTATGAAGCGGTAATGAACGTTATTATTCACGCTAACTACGGACAACTTAAAGTTATTATCGTTCCCGATAAGGTGGTTATCTTAACGGAAGATACGGGAATAGGGATTCCGGATTTAGAACTGGCCATGAAGGAAGGATATTCAACCGCGACCAATGAGGTACGCGAAATGGGCTTTGGGGCAGGGATGGGTTTACCTAATATTAAACAATGTTCCAATAAATTAAATATTAAATCTCAGGTAGGAGTTGGAACGGTTCTTGAGGCAATAGTATATTTATCTTCCAAAGATAAGAAGGAGTTCTTCCCCCAAAATATACGGTTAAGTTAAGCTGGAGTAATTTAATGTCCGGTTACTTTCATTCAATAACCCTTGATTATGAAAAATGTACGGGATGTACAAACTGCATTAAAAGGTGCCCCACAGAAGCTATTCGCGTTCGCGGTGCTAAAGCTGAAATAATAGGGGAACGTTGCATTGATTGTGGCGAATGTATTCGAGTTTGTCCTTATAACGCTAAAATTGCGGTTACCGACACATTGGATAAACTTTCCGGATTTAAGTATAAGATTGCTATTCCGGGCCCTCCAATTTACGCACAATTTAAAGAAGAGGAAAAAGTTGAAAACATTCTTGATGCTTTTTTAGAAATAGGTTTCGATGATGTTTTTGAGGTTGCTTTAGCGGAAGAAGTATTATCTTTTATGACCCGTCATTACTTGAGTACAAATAAGTATAAAAAACCGCTTATTTCTTCATACTGCCCTGCTGTTTTACGCTTAATGCAAATTAAGTTCCCCGATCTTTTAAGCCAGGTTTCACCTTTCATAACTCCTGGGGAAGTAGCTGCCAGGTTAGCCAAGGAAGATGCCGTAAATAGAAAGGGTATCCCTTATGAAGATATTGGTGCTTTTGCTATTTCACGTTGTCCTGCCAGGGTGACCGAGATAAGACAACCTATGGGTTTGGAGGATTCCGCCATTGATGGGGTTATTAGTATATCCTTGGTGTACAAGGATATACTCAAACAATTAACTGAACATCATAAAAAAGAAAAAAATATGAATTTACAAAAAGCAACCGGCATCGGGATGTCTTGGGGTTACATCGGGGGAGAGGCTAACGCGTTAAATTATGGTTCGGTTTTAGCAGTTTCCGGTATTCAATATGTGGCAAGTGTATTGGAAGAAGTAGAAAGGGGGGAATTTAAAGACGTTGATTTTCTTGAACTCCGGGCTTGTACCGGGGGGTGTGTAGGCGGTCCCTTAAGTATACAAAATCCATTTGTAGGAACGGTAAAGTTAAAATATTTTGTTGAAAAGTACCGGACAAAAACGCCGTATTATCAGGAAGAAGAGATGTTGGATTTTTACCAACAAGGTAGATTTATTTCTGATAAACCTATTCTTCCCAGACCGGTAATGATGCTCGACGAAGAGATATCCAAAGCGCTGGACAAAGTGGAACGTTTAGATAGAATAACTAACCAACTGCCCGGTCTGGACTGTGGCGCCTGTGGCGCACCAAACTGCAGGGCTTTGGCCGAAGACATTATCCGGGGTTCTGCCGTTGATGCTGATTGTATTATTAAGTTAAGGAAAAAGGGACAATTAATTAATGAGGGAATCAAATTGACTCTCCAAGATATAAAAGAGCTCCTTGATGCAGAGGTTCTTGTCGGTCATGAACAGTTAAGTAAAGAAGTAAACCACGCATTTGTTGCCGAC
>JAGVOC010000385.1 GCA_020052975.1 Desulfobacterales bacterium
ACAGGAGAAATTTAAGAAATTCTGCAATTGTACTTACGAACCGTGTGAACGGAAGAACAAATGCTGTGAATGCCTTCATTATCACAGAAAGAACGGCGAGCTTCCTGCGTGCTTCTTCACAAAAGAAGTTGAACGCACCTACGATCGTTCAATCGCAGCATTCATACGGATGCAGAAAAAATAACGTTCAGTGTTTTACTGTGCACTTTTCACTGTTTTTTATGTGCCGGTGTGGTGGAATTGGCAGACGCGCCGGACTCAAAATCCGGTGGGGGCAACTCCGTGTGGGTTCGACTCCCACCACCGGCACCATTTAAAATTAAGCTATTTTACCTTCCTATCCGTAGTCCGCATCTCTTGAACATCGGCCTTCATCCTGCCGAACTCCTTCGGTTTCCATCTGTTGTCGCCGCCCATTTTGTGCGGCTTGCACAGTGGACACGAACGCTTCTTCTTTTTCATCCTTTTTCTGTTTAATCCAAGCCCCATCAGATCATTCCTCAAAGATAATTACATGCTCGATAAAATCGTTGGGCTTTTGAGCGTGTTGAGTTCATGACATTTATTATGCGCTTTTGGTCTGTACCCGTCAAAGGTCAGACAATTTATTTCGGCCTTAGGTTCTCCCATTTGATATAATACCGTCATGATAGACCTTAGCCTCCCATCCATCGCCAGGGAAACGGATGACTTCAAGAGGAAGCTCCTCTTTCTTTGCTGGCTTAGCAACGAACTGAAAAAAGACAATGTCGAATTCGTCGTCGTGGGAGGAAGCGCAGTGGAACTATATTCTTTCGGAAAATATCTCTCCGGCGACATAGACATAGTTTCCCCCGCTTCGTCTATGATCGGCGAAAAACTTGAAAATCTCGGATTCGTCAAGCAGGGCAAGGACTGGATATCGGAGGAGCTTCGGCTGTTTCTGGAGATTCCCGCAAGTACTCTTGCCGGGGACCCATCCAGAGTGCGGGAAGTGGAGATCAGCGAGGGCTTGTCCGTAAAGATCATCGGCATTGAGGACCTTATAGTGGACAGGCTCAATGCCTGCGTACACTGGAAATACGAGACCGACTGCGAGTGGGCATCGTATCTAATAAGAAAATTTGAAAACGAAATTGATTCGGATTACCTTAAGGGAAAGGCAATAAAGGAACAGGTTGATACAAAGCTAACCGAGTTGAGGGCCAAATGAAAACAATGCGGGTTGACATAAACGATCTTTCGAAAAAGAGATTCAGTGCAATGCTCGAACGCCTCGAGATGGGCTACCCGCTGAAGTTCAGGGATATGCGACCCCGGGACAGGGGGAAAGCCGCCCAACTTGTCGAGTTCTCTATTAAGACCACGCCTCCGGCAAAAGACATCCTCTCAGGCAAGGCATTCAGGGAACTGTTCAGGTAGATTGAGTTCCATATTCACTCTGACTATTATTGGCACCCTTTGAAATATTTTGGGGACTAATGGTGGCAGGTTTCCATGGGAATCGATCACAGAAAAGAAACAAAATCAGCGGCGGGAAGGAATCAGAATGCCCGGCAGAAATGCTTCGGAATCTGCGCTTAACTGCAATTTGTTCTCCATTTCTTTATGTGCATTTTAATCCCGTTGCATAACGACATGATGTCGACGCTCTGTAGCCATCTAATGTGACTCTTGCTTTCTCCTTACCCCCTGAATTATCCCCTGAATTACGTCCTAAAACCTTTATTTTTTCAAATAGCAAAAATATCTCTTAATATCAACGCGTTAGCTTTCTGCCGAAAGGCAAGCATATATACTGTATTTCTTCTATAAAATCTGATCTCATTTCAACAACACATATTGCCCGTGAGTTCCCAGTATTATGGACTTTACCATGTTGATTTTAAAGGCTTTCGCAGGTTTTGCATAATTATGACGCTTCACGGAAACTCTATTTTGTTAACTGCTTATTTTTATTATATTTATTTTCAACATCAATTTGGCTAAGCGAGTTCTTCTTCGCAGGAATGATTTCTTAATCTTAGAGAGATTACCAAAGAAGCTTTATCGATTGCGAAGCGGTGGAACCGTGTTCCGAGATAAAGAGGTAGCTCCCCTTTCTCCTTCTTTTTTGAGGTCACCCAAATCAAAATTTTGTATCTACGTACATGCCTCTGCGGCCGGGACAAAGATTTCCATACTTGTCTTTATGTTTGTTGAGTTTCGGATTATTGGTTTTGTGGGTAAATCTTTTGCCGCAATGGCTGCATTCGAAAATGTATTGGGGGCCATAATTTGACGTAGTGCGTTTTGGTCTTCTGGTTGTTGATCTTATCCCCGGAGCAGTGAACCCAATATCTCTTGCTGTAGTCGGCGGAGCCGAGAGCGGACCTACCGTGGTCAACTCAACAGCATATCGTGGTGTGAACGGGGTCTTTGTTACTTCAGCGCCTTGGATTCTATCAACCCTGTATGATCTATTTTCACCGGTCTGATGCTTTACGGCATACAGTAACAAGTTCCCATCACGCGTCCGGCGTAATGAATAGGGCTCTATCAGGCGGCGACTTCCCTGGTAAACCAAGTTTACACACAGCCGGTTTGCAGCGGCATAGCGTATTATTTCAAGCGGTATCGACGTGCGCCATGCAGTTGCCATTGCAGGCGGTTGCCATGTTGTATCAATTACTTGCCCCATAGATGAAATAGCAGGCGGTACCACTTTTTCAATTGCACGATATAACCATTCGAATATCTCAGGCAGTTCCTGCCAGAACTGTTCAAAAGGCGGCAATACAGGCACCTGATGTCCCAGCATATTTTCCCATTCAGTCTCTAACTCAGCGCGTTCCGGCTTCCTCTCAAGACTTTCCACTGTTGGAACTGATATCCCTTTGAAAGCACATTTTCTTTCGAGGGTGCTCAAGATAAGTTCACGGCCCTGTCTTGTGCTGTCATGCCTGTAGAGATGGACCACATCATAAAGATCGCGAGGCCTTAGCCGTTCACCCAATGCCCTGATCTTCTCAGCAAAGACCTCCTCAAAGCAATAGCACGGAACATGTATGCCGCCTTCCGGTGTGTCAGAGTAAGGGTGAAACACTTCGCGGCTGACAGGGTCGAGCACCAGGACCTCATCGTCTGTAAGATCCAACTTTATGCGGGGAAGGTCCCCGCCCGGCTGTAAAGGTCCTCTGTAAGCAATTCTTCCTTGAACTGATATTTGCCCCCGGGGATTCTTGTAAACATCCAACCTGATCAGTTCGCGCGGGACTTCAATACCGGAAGCATCATAGACCCAGACTGCTATTTCTTTGAACGCGCCGATCAGGAAACTCTCGTCTTGATGTTCGGCCTCTGTAAGGGTAAAGTCCAGGTCTTCGGAAAAACGGTAGGTTTCAAAATAGCACTTCTTGAGACATGTGCCGCCCTTAAACGCCCAACTCGCGCTGAGTTCGGAGTGATTTGAAATCCCGGCCAACAACCAGCCGAGCATATAGTCTTTCTCTATGACATTCGCAGTAAGCCCAAACTAAACTCCCTGGAGAAGTCCGCTATCTCCTGCCGGTTGATCACGTCAGTTCTCCTTTACCCAGCTTTCCGGGACCCACAGCCTCCAGCGCGTTATCAATCTGTCGGCAGTAAGTGATGGATCAAGCTTAGTGTTTCCCTTCGTCAACTGAGCTTTGCATTCGCTTATGGCTGCTTTCTGATCAGGGGCATAGCGTTCTAACAGGAACCCAAGGCGTTTAAAAACAGCGCCATTGTCCAGGCGTTTTGCATAGTCAATCAGAAGCTGCATATCTTTGTTCTCAGACTTAAGATAACTCAAGAACATGTCCACCGTCGGCCTTATCCCGCCGCCAAGCTTTGGGTCTAACAGCATGTCAAGGATAGTCCGGGAAGGATCAGAGACAGATATCTTCACCTGTCCTCTCCAAACCGGCTTTGTTCCGAAAAGCGCTTTCTCAGATATGGTCCGGAGCATAAAACTTGTTCCCTTAATAACAGGAGCGCGGTCTCTGGGCTTCTGTGTTGTGAGAACAACTACAGTGCGGAAAATCTGTTCGGTGAGGTCCCAGTATTCAGCGGCACTCCACCCACCGATATAGCAGGGTGAAAACAGCCTGTCAGCGATTATCCATGGGTCGTCAACAGGTATATCTGCTGTACGGGATTCAAGTGGGACCTGGATATACAACCCCTGTTTCACCCGGGATAGCCATCCCTTTTTTGACCATCGAGAGAGCATCTTCGCTGCATCGGATGGAGAAACCTTTAAAATATTGGCTGCGTCCCGTACCGAAACCGTTCCTTTCGTTTCACGGAATATGGCTGATAACCTCTTCCTGTCTTCTTTTCCTAAACCTGAGATCGTTTCCATTTTAGTATATTAAATATGTCAATTATCATAAATTAGATGAATTATAACACATTTAATATAGCAAGCAAATTAAAAACGTGGTACTACAATAAGTGTGAAAGATTTCAACTAATATTGGAATAATTGCGTATTGAGGGTACTCAGGCTTGCCATTCCTCGCCAGCGGACTTCCGATACCTTCAATCCTCCGATTGTCTCGTTTTACGAGTAAGAGAGATTCAGCGAACCTCGGCCAAGCCCCCAGGAAACGATATTAAAAAAGCGATGACAAAATTATATTTACAGTTGGTATACTATAGAAAAAAATGGAACTGCATATTTATACCGCCCAGATTGGAAAATATAAAGGCCCGGATGCCTACGATGTCACGGTAAAGAGTGGAGACATTAATTTTGCACCTACCTGGAATATCGTGCAAGCCTGGAAAGCAGGCGAAATAAGTTGGGAAACGTACTCTCAGCATTACCGTGAATTAATGCTGAACAGCTATAAACGAAACAAACGAGCATGGCACGAGCTTCTCGGTAAAGGCGTTTTAACGCTCCTCTGTTATTGTCGGGCAGGTGATCATTGTCATCGTTACCTTCTTGCTGACTTTATTGTTAAGTTGGGTGGAAAAAACGGGGTCAATGTTATAAATGAAGGTGAACGCCCCTTGCCAGCTAAGGAAGAGGCAGTAGATACCAGAAGTAAAGACTATCCTCTCCTTGTTGGACAGCAGCAGAATCTATTCTAATCGTATCCAATTATTGTAGTCGCTATCATAAAGATCAGGGAAGGTATGGATTCCGTTCACTTGTAGCCAACAACAGCCCCGGAACGGGCGCGAGAGACCGAGGCGAAGATATATACTATGGTCCGCCAATTTACTATTTAATAGCTTTACAGTTTTTTCACAGTCACCCTTATATTTTGTCAGATAGAAATCAAATAGACCACGAAATGCCAAGTCGGTAATCGGCACGTTCTGAGTTACGTTCCCTCCATGGTCAACAATTCTCATTCGCAGACGAGGAGGATCTTTATAGTAATCGCATCGAAGAGAAGGAATCTCAGCCGGAATAAAGGTGCCGATCGAAGGCCCCGGTGATTCAAGAGGTACGCAGCGGTCCTGAATATTGGCGAATAATTCTACAATGGTTTGTCTGCCGGTTTGCGTTAAGATTTCCTTCCATCTCGTTGCTGTTATCCTTCCTATGCCTTCAATCGAGGCTTCTTCGAAAATGACATCCTCGACATGAGGCGGCTGAGAAATCTGAGCACCAAATGTGAACGCAACCTTAGCGCCAGGGGATATGATAAGTTCGCCTTCCTTGAAGAGATGACTTTTAGTAATCTGACCTCTCGTCAGCACCGGCCTTATACATGTCAAAGAATCATCATAACCGGCAATGCAAACGTTATCGCCGCTCATCGCAGTCACATCGGTAATTATGAGTGTCTTTCTTGGCATAGTCCCTATAGATGCTCTATCGTATAATTCGTCAATATTTTTTTCTGTAAATATTCAGCGGTAAGCCGGCGATGGCATTTTTCAGCCGTCTTTTCACTACATAGAAGAACTGTTGGCCCCTTGAGGAGTTCAGGTTTGATCTTAGTCTCCGCGTTTCGCTTTTCCAGGAGAGCCAAAAACTCTTTTTCATAACTCTGCCAGTCCTTGTCGGCCTGATATTTTTTTAACAGTTCCTTCGTCGGTGCAAGGTCAGTAATGTGATAATATTGGCCGTCAAGTATCGCCCTAACGAAGTAGGCGAGATCCTTCCCCTTAGTAAAACCGGCAAGCTGAGAGACATTGTTGAGACGGATATCCAGTAGAATTCTTATGCCAGCTCTTTTTAAGATCGTGAAAAACTCTTCTGCGCTTTTTCCCGTAAAACCAATGGTATAAAGTACTTTATTCTTTTGCATCGATGAAGTTTCCATAATCCCACCTTCCTTATTTCTGTGCCTAAGCAATTGTGTCGCGGGGAAGGCCGAGCTGCAGCAAGCTTCGGCCAAGCCTCTTTAATCGAAGTCTTTAAAAAAACCTATATCTGGTGTATCAGGTGTTCCTATGAGCATCGCTCTGTCAAGAAGCCTGTTACCTTCTTCACATGAAGTCTCAGGAAGTAATGAGCATCCATGACATGCAGCGAGGTTGCACGAGTCGGGACTTTGCCCAGAGCATTATCCACCCCTGCGGTTTTCCTCAAAAATATCTGCAGGCATGAGGTGACGAAGTCGCCAGACCATTTTGATTGGCCGTTCACTCTCGTAACTCACACGTTCAGCAGGACCTAAATATGTAAACGGCGTGGTGATGCCATTTCTTTTCTTTGTAGCACGGACAAAGATCAATATAGTGTAGCCACGTTCCATATGATGAACGAGGTTGACTCCAGTATCGCTATTTTGTGTTGTGTTCGATTGAGATTCCCAATGTAGAAGTTGTCGACTGACGGGATAGTCAGCATACATAGTACTCGGGGAGAACTCACGCTCAGTTTTCTGGAACGTAATGAGCAAGGCATAAGCTTTTATGTTTCTGAAATGAAGGACTCCAATCCCTGTAGGCCCTGATGATTCCAGCGTTGCCATACCAAGCGCAGCTTTAATATCTGAATTGCTATACTGAGCGTGAAGTTCCAAAGAACATGAGAAAGGTAACTCCGGAATTTCCCCACTAATACGAGTTTCATCCTCAGCCCATTCAAAAACCTCTTTAAGGTCAGATAAGATATAAGGATTATTGGATAGTTGTTTAAATGAATCTTCGATGGTAGCAAACCCTAATTTTTTGCCCGGCATGTTCCATAATCGATAATGAATAGATAGAGCACTATCACCAGCCTCATCTAAAGCCCCTTGAATATCGTGTACGTGAAGTTTATCGATAGTACGGTGAAACAGTTTGATTTCTCTCGCCCCAGTTGTTAACGAAGCTCTTATAAGAGCACTTTTGAGATAGGGGAGATCCGGATCTCTTGGTGGTTCAATGAGATGTGCCTTAGCTTTCCATCCTGCCCATGTCTCTTTGACAAGAAGAATCTCAGGCTCATAGTCATGGTATCGCACAAAATTACTCAAGGTCAAAGGTTGGTTGGCTTCGTTCTCAAAGGTCTTAAGTCGTTCAGGGATTTGGACTGAGAGATTTTGTAAATTCTCACGGATGTTCTTAATGACATATTCTCGTGCAATGCGTTCAAGTTGTATAGAGCAACCAGCCGGAAGATGTGGAAAATCAAGGGCTACCTCACGATCAATGGCATAGCGAGTTTTCGGTAAGAGTGCTTTAAGCTTACTGTCAATTCGGTAACGACGATGTGCTTGCCCCACGAAATCGAGAACAGTCAGGCAATCCTTTTCAGGTGCATGGCGTAAACCTCGCCCCAACTGTTGCAAGAATACAGTAAGGCTATCAGTTGGACGAAGGAATAAAACTGTATTAACCTCAGGAACATCAAATCCTTCGCTGAGCACGTCTCGTGTAAACAAGAAGGTTATTTCCCCCTTCTTGAAATCATTTATGAGTGACGTTCTGATTCCATCATTGGTATTCCCTACAATAACGCCAGATACTATTCCTTTCTCATTAAACATTTGTGCCATATATTCTGCATGCCTAACCGAAACACAAAAACCGATGCCTCTCACTAATGTCAAATCAGGCTCATAACGTTGGAGTGCACTAAGAATAGCATCAAGCCGCTGGTTTGCAAGCACATGCGCACCAGTGTAAACCTTTTCTAATTCATTAATATCATATTTGCCATGTCTCCAAAACCTGTCAGCATCGATTGGTACAGGATCAGCAACTCCGAAGTAGTGAAAGGGGCAAAGTAATTTCTCTTCAAGAGCCTCAGGCAATCGGACTTCAGCCGCAAAACGGTTATCAAAATCAGCAGTAATGCTCTTTCCATCCATACGTTCTGGTGTTGCAGTTAGGCCAAGCAGAATTTGAGGTTTGAAATGGTCGAAAATAGAACGATAACTGTTTGATGGGCCGTGATGAACCTCATCAATGACGATGTAGTCATAAAAATCTGGACTTACCTGATCCCACAATTGGCGAGAAGTTAGCATATCCACTGAGCAGAATAAATGGTCCATACGGGTAGCTTCATAGGTGCCAACGAGCAGTTCACCAAAATCAGGTATGCGCAGCACATTCCTGAAAGTAGCCAATGCTTGTACCAATATTTCTTGCCTGTGTGCAACAAACAAGAGACGAGCCTGCCTGCTTAGTTTTTCAAAAAAGCGCTGGAAGTCGAAAGCAGCAATGATAGTTTTGCCTGTGCCTGTTGCAGCGATCACAAGATTCTTCCAGTGGGCAAAAACATTGCGCTCTGCTTGCAGTGCATCAAGTATACGCTCTTGGAAAGGATAAGGTCGGAGGTCAAAGAATGTGGCTGGAAAGGGAGTTTTTAAGCGGGCATAACCAATCGCTTCACGCAGAGGGATTGGGTCGCTGGGATCAAAATTCAAAAACTCGTGACTATTCCAATAGGTCTCGAACTCAGCAGAAAACTTATCCAAAATATGTGGCATATCTTGAGCTGTTACCTTGAGATTCCACTCAAGACCGCTTGTCATTGCTGCATGTGACATGTTCGCCGAGCCGATATACGCTGTAGAGAAACCAGAATTTCGTTTAAAGTGATATGCCTTTGCATGAAGTCGAGTTCTTTCTGTGTCGTATGATACCCTTACTTTGATATTCGGCATTTTAGCAAGCCATTCTATGGCAGGAGCATCGGATGCACCCATATATGATGTAGTAATTACTCTTACAGGAATATTACGTGTGAGAAGATCCTCAAAAACAAACATAAGAAGGCGCAAACCAGACCATTTGATGAAAGAAACTAAAATGTCTACTGCATCGGCAGATCGCAACTCGGCCTGTAATTCATGAACAAGCTGTGGTTCATGCGGTGAACCAGTGAACAAGCTGCTTTCGACAATTGAAGTTTCTGGGCGAGGGATATCTTGCTTGGCGTAATATGGTGGCGTTATTTCCGAGAGAACCGTTTTTTCAGCATTCACAAGTCTGTGCTTTTTAAGATAGGCTTTTTCGGCAGTACCTGAAAGAAGATCGATCAGGCGGTTACAGAGGTTAAGGCGTTCAAAAGAATCGGTTTCCTGTCGCAATGATTTCTCAATAACCTTAGCAACAAAGGCAGCATAACGAGAAGGCTGTTCTTCAGTGTCAATCTTTGACAAAACAGACCGCAGCTCAGGATGTCGTATAAGCAAATCTTGGAGTTTTTCGTCGAGCAATGCCTCATAAATTCCGAAGGGTAGGATATTGTCATGCTGTGAAAAGGCGGACATCAGTTTAGAACCTCTAAAACAATTTTAAAATTTTCACTGTGATCTTCTATGATTTTTTCTATAAAATTTCCGGCTCTGTATCCTTGCTGTCACGTCTGCTACCTCAAGAAAATCTGCCACCCACTTCGGACCTACATGCTCTATGGAGGTGAACTTGCTCCTTATCTTCTCAAGCCCCTCGATGATGAGGTTGTTTTTCAAATGAGGCCTGAATTCTGATGCAGATCTATCTTACCTAATTCATTACCCAATTAAATAGATACTACCTATTTCCTTTTCTGCCACTCTGCGCTCTGTCCCCTTCCGAGACATTCGACCTTTCCCTCGTCACGCAGTTTTTTCAAAATCTGACGGATCAGGTCTACACTTACGCCGGGGCATTCTTTTTGAATATCAGCGATTCGAAACGGCCTAAGAGTCTTTTCTATTGCAGACCTAATGATCTCCGTCTTGGCTCCTTTTGGCGACCGCAACTGCCCGACCCGCTCTTCGAATTCCTTGTAAGCAGTCTTGAGTGTGTATAGAACGTAGTTTATATATGGCCATGGGTCATGTTTCCCCTCATGCCAGCCCTGTGAACTTTGTTCAAGAGTCTCATAATACCGATCCTTGCTTTGTTCAATAATCCGCTCAATGCTGATGTAACGGCCTGCATCATAACCAAGGTGATAGCATTGAAGCAGCAGAAGCAGCCTTGAAACTCGACCATTTCCATCACGGAAGGGATGGATAGAGAGAAAATCGAGATTAAACGCTGCCATAGCAACTATCGGATGCACCCATCGTTCGCGAAGACATTGATGCCATAGGTCAATCAGCTCGGCCACAAATACCGGCGTCTTGGCAGGGGAAACCGTTCTGAATCGCAGACGCGAAGTCCCGTCAGGGTATTTCTCAATGATGTCGCTTTCTTTCTCCTTGTATTTACCGGCATCCCAAATGTCACCTTTCGCCAGTCTGTGCAGCTTTAGGATCGTCTCCTCCGATACCGGCAGTTTTGCTGCCTGCTCGTGAATGAGCTTCAGCGCATTGCGATACCCTCGCACTTCTTCTTCATCGCGGTCGCGCAGATGCGATTTGCCAAACACGATAGTACGGATACGCGCATCAGCGACAGTCACACCTTCTATGCGGTTTGATGATACGGCACTTTCTATCAACGCATGTTCCCTAAGAACCTTTAGCTTCTGAGGAGATTGCTTTGTGAAAAGCTCTTGTCTCCCGCGAGCTTCGCCGAGGTCTGACAGATACCACGACGTTATGCTTGGTACGGTTTCAGGCTTGATCGAGAATTGTTTTAAAGTCATCATGATTGCTGCTCTCCATATGGCGCTTGATCCTGTTTCCCCACTATTATAAAACCCATTATCAAGATAATCTTATTCTTCTCATGTCCACGTCATGGACACGTTAACAGAACATGTCCAAAAAACCCTATATTTGGGCATCTCTGTTCCCATACAAAATTATTGAACCGAAAGATAGTGAGTGATAAAACATTATGTCTTCTTTCCTGAGCTTCTCTATTTTTTTGTCCTTCAAAAAAAGCAGTTTTGCATTCTTTACTTTTTTATTTACTTCAGATGTCAAAGAGGCAATTTTTGATTCTTTAACATCTTTGACCCTCACCCATAGATCCACATCCGAATCCTCTGTATTTTCGCCTCTGGCACAACTCCCGTACAACCCGACCGCGGTAACAAAGGGATATTTACCGAATATTCGCGTATCTATTCTTCTCATGTTAAGCAGTATCTTGACTGCTTTAACAGACGCGTTATCAGCTACAACCAATTTGCCTTTCTCCTTTTTTAGTATCTGCTCATTAAGAAGTATCTGGAAATACTTGGAGACCAAACCTTTGCTTAACTTGAGTTGGGAGGCAATATTATTCACGCTGACGCTGCCCGTCCTGAAAATGACAGCCTCTAATATTTTTATCCGCTGACTCGTTGAAAATAAACTTTCCATGTCTCCAACTCGTGAACAATTAGTTCACAATTCAT
>JAGVOC010000479.1 GCA_020052975.1 Desulfobacterales bacterium
ATGTAAACTCATCAACAAGGTTGATGAGTTATCGGTGTGGAGCCATGCCCCCACACCCCACCGCCGACTACGTCGGCGGATTAGTTGAAATATTTAAATCCGTTCAAGGAGGATAGCCACCTGGACGTCCGTGCGGGCAGACATGGGCGGGTGAGCCCGTTTTCCAGAGCTTGTGAGGTTCAGCAGTAAGCCGTTTCCAGTCATCGATATTGTGCACGCTTGCGCCATTATCCACCCGATCCCCTTATCACACATCCTGCCCTTCGGCCCGATCAGGAAGCTACCGCAACAGGTAATTTTATGGTAATAATAAATGAAAGGCGGGAACAAAGCTGTTCACATGCAAAAAGTTAATATCATGCACAACAGTTTGTATTTTATTTACATTTTAACCGGAATTTGTCAAAGGATATTTGAAAAGACGCTTCTTCAATTCGGTTTAAAAGGTTTTAACAAACACAGTGAAGCGCGGCTTGTCAAAAGGCTGTTCAAAGGTTTCTCTGATGAGGTTTTATGCCTGCTGTTTATCCATGTTAATTCCTTTAAGATGGTAATAGGTCTCAAACATGGAAAAAGCAATTTGGAAGAAGAGCATCTTAAAGAATTGTCATACGAACTTGTCAATAAATTCACCGAAATGTTCAAGGCGCGGAACAAAACCATCAAATGCAGGGATCTCATCGGAATAGATATTTCCACAAAGGAAGACCTTGAAAAAGCCCGTGATAGGGGATTGTTTACATCATTATGCTCAAAATATGTTCAGGATGCGGTTGAACCGAAACAGCGAGCGCAATCACCGCCGAAGGTCCGCCGAGGCGGACTTGCTGCGGAGTGAGCGAGCGAAATAAAAACAGATAAAAAGTCCTTACGGTCGAAGATTCCCCGTAGCTTGCTGCGGGGCTCTTCAAATAATTGAAATTATTTTGTGATCGAAAAGTTTGATCAGGATCATCCTGCAGTGGCGGAAACAATATTTTTGAAATAGCCGCGGTCTTTATCCGAAATCTCAACGATGCAAACCCCGATTCCGACTGTTTTATTTTCACCGTCTATTCCATGCATATCCGACCATACGACTTTTCCTGAAACCTCTATAGCACCGTAATCGGGAGGGCTTATGTGCAATGTACATATTTCATTTAGAAGGAGAGTTTCATCACAGGATGTGGAAACTCCCAGAAGGAGAGGTTCATCACAGGATATGGAAACTCCCTGAGCGCTTATATTCGTCGTTTCACCCTCAATAGTTCCGCTGTTCATGATAATCGTGACGGGCCATCTGGCATCCATCCTGTAAAGCTTCCGTCTGTCGGCAGGGTCGCTCAATGTTAAACCTCCTGTGTTAAAACAAACACTCTATTTGAAGAATTTGCATAAGAAATAACTATTTAAATCCTATCTATTAAAAAACCGATATAATGTCAAACAATAACCTGCCTTTTCCGATCATCGGCATTGTACATGCTGACGCAATTATACACTCGATCCCCTTATCGCACATCCTGTTCTTCGGCCCTATCCGGAAGCTTCCGCAGCAGGGAATTTTAAGGATATTTAAAAAGGCGCTTCTTCAATCCGGTTCAAAAGGGCAAACACAGTGAAGCGCGGTTTGTCAAAAGGCTCTGCTTTCGGAGAAGGGATCGACCGGATGATCGGGTATGGACAATTTGTACCCACCCCTTTTTATATTGATATGTTGACGCACGTCATCTCATCTCTTTGAGTTCCTTTTCTTTCAGGCTCTTTTCGTTCCGTTTTACCGGTTAACATCTGCGGGTTATGAAATACCGATTCTTTTCGAAGCACAACATTCTGTTTTGTGTTGACTCTTCAGCCGGTTTTAAATAGATTCTGGGCGTTTATTGCGCATATCCGGAGGAAAATATTTAAGATGGAAAAAATCAAGGTCATGCTTGTCGATGATGAAGAGGAGTTTGTAACGACTCTGTCCGAGCGGATTCAGATGCGGAATTTCAGCTCATCGGTCGCTTTTACCGGCGAGCAGGCTTTGCAGATTGTTGACGATCAGGTTCCGGATGTCATGATTCTTGACCTTAAGATGCCGGGCATTGACGGCATGGAAGTTCTCCGGAGGGTGAAAAAAGCATATCCAAAAGTTCAGGTTATTATCCTGACCGGCCACGGATCAGAAAAAGATAAAAAAGAGGCTTTATCTCTGGGCGCTTTCGGATATCTTCAGAAACCGGTCCAGATAGACGAGCTTGTAAGGCACATAATAAACGCGCATAAAGCAGGAACAAAAGATACCTGACCGTATAACCAAGGAGTGCAATAAATGAAAAAAAAAGTCTTGCTGGTTGACGATGAGAAAGAATTTATTCAAACACTGGCTGAGCGTCTTGAGGTGAGGGATTTCAGCGTTCAAACCGCATTTGACGGCGATGAGGCCATTTCAAAAATAAAAGAACAGGATTTTGACGTTGTAGTATTGGACGTACTTATGCCGGGAAAAGACGGAATTGAAACTTTAAGGGAGATAAAGAGCATAAAACCTCTTGTAAATGTAATAATGCTTACCGGGCATGCTACGGTTGAAACGGCCATCGAGGGAATGAAAGCCGGAGCCTATGATTATCTTATGAAACCGACCGATACGAACGATCTCGTAGGCAAAATAACAAAGGCATACAATATCAAAGCCGAGCATGAGGAGCGGATCCGCAAGGCGGAAATCAACAAAATAATCGAAAACCGCGGCTGGTAACCGGCAAGGGTGCTTTGCGGATAAAGGAGTATTTTTCATGACAAACGGTTCGGAACCCGGTTCAAAGTTGGACTTGAAGCAGTTGATATTTCTTTCAATAGGAATAGCTCTCTTTTTAATCGTTTATTACTCACCTCCATGGGCGGATGCCGTCGACCCTTCCGGAAAACATTTTCCACTTACCAAAGAAGCCAAGGGCGCACTGGCGGTTTTTCTTCTTGCAGGAACATGGTGGGTTTTCGAAGTTCTTCCAATAGGCATAACCGGCCTTACAATCGGAGTGCTTCAGGCTCTCTTCTTCATACGTCCCGCAGCCGATGCTTTCAAGGATTTTATGGACCCTTCGGTTCTTTTTATATTCGCCTCTCTGGTAATAGGCATGGTATTTACCAAAACAGGGCTCACGAAGCGTCTTGCATATAAAATGCTGATGATTGTCGGCGAAAGAACCGGGATGATTTATCTCGGATGCCTCGTCGTAACCGCATTACTGACGCATATAATGGCTCACACTGCCGTGGCGGCAACCATATATCCGCTCCTTCTGGCGATATATTCGCTTTACAGCGACGATAACAAGCCGACCAAATTCGGGAAAGGTTTATTCATCGGCATGGCCTTTGTGGCAGGCGCGGGAAGCATTATAACTCTCCTGGGTTCCGCGCGCGCCATAGTAGCTCTCGGGTTTTTCAAGGAAATCACGGGAAGGGATATCTCTTTTTTCGAACTGAGCTACTACCTTGCTCCGGTAGGGTGGTGCATGGTCTTTCTCATATGGGGGTTTTTGATGATATTTTTCAAGCCCGAAAAAGCGGTAATCCCGGGGTTGAAGGAAAAGGCCAGACAGCTTAATTCCGAGATGGGCGCACTCAAAAGAGATGAAATAATCGGAGCTGTTCTGGTTTTTTGCGCAATTGCTTTCATGTCCTTGCAATCTTTTGTTCCGGCGTTAAAACTTTTCAACAAATCCGCAGTTATTCTCGTTTCAACGATTCTTTTTTTCATATCGGGCATCCTCGACATCAATGATCTTGAAGAGCTGCCCTGGAATATAATACTTCTTTTTGCAGGCGCCATGAGCATAGGTTTCTGCCTCTGGCAGACGGGCGCCGCCCAGTGGCTGGCAATAAACTGGCTCGGTTTTTTCAAGGATTCCCACTGGTTCATCTTCGTGATGAGTATAGCGGTTTTCGTCCTGGTCATGACGAATTTTATAATGAACGTGGCGGCTATCGCCATATCTTTACCCGTAGCCCTTGTAGTCGCTCCGTATCTCAATATAGCTCCGGAGGTAATCCTGTTTGTCTCCCTTGTCACGGCAGGTATGCCGTTTGTTCTTCTTGTGGGAGCGGCGCCGAACGCGATTGCCTATAACTCAAAACAGTTTACAAGCGGTGAATTTTTTATGGCAGGCATTCCTGCGAGCATTATTCTTCTGGTGGTGCTTGGATTTGCAATACTTGTGTTATGGCCGCTCATGGGAATGCCTATTCTTCTGGCACATTAAACCGGCAAAACCAAACCCGAACAAAGCGAG
>JAGVOC010000371.1 GCA_020052975.1 Desulfobacterales bacterium
TCGCGGCTGATTTCGTTTCTCTACCCATTCGTTTCAAACAAGTTGGTCGCGCAAGCGTTTCCACGTCTGTCGGTTGGCGATGTTAAGCGACTTCCGATTATCGCAGTTGATGTGAAGAATCGCGCCGACAAGGTGCGATACGACAAGCTGGTGGCGCTGGTTGATAAGATGTTGGCACTGACGCCGAAGCTGCGCGGGGCCACATCAGAATCCGAAAAAGCCGCATTGCAGAACGCCGTTACGACGACCGACTCGGAGATCGACCGTCTGGTGTACGAACTTTACGGCCTTACAGCAGATGAAATCAAGATTGTAGAAGGTGCATGCTGACGCCCAACATCGCCTTAACTCGTACGCGATACCCGTGGTGGGTCTCGCGACAGCGAAGCGTCACGTTAAGTTTCAAATTATTTATTCAAGGTTTAATATGGATCTCCTGACTTTTCTTGATAAACACGCAGCATCAATAATTGCCGTTTTGGGAACTTTAGCTGGTGTGCTGATTTCACAGTTTTCCACTTGGTTAATGAAAAGACATGAATTTAAGAATCAAGTTAAATTGAAAAGAATTGACTTTGGAATTGAATTCGAAAAGAAAAATTTGATTGAGCCGGTTCTATTGTTTCTTGAATCAGATCTAAAGCTAATAACTGCGATATACCAAAAAGGCTTAGAAACAGAAAAAACCGAAATACATGAGATCTTAAGTGGGCATATCCTCAACATGTCAATGGCATCGGCAAGATTAGGTGTATATGGTAATGAAGCTTTGATCAAAAAATTTGATGAATTCACCAGAAAAAGAATTCAAATAGGCTTTGACGTGTTTGATGATAAGGAAAAGAACATGCTTTCTGCACATAATAAGATTAGGGAGGCAGAGTCCTTGGCATCAGAGATCATTATCCTTCTTAAAGAGAAAATTGAAAGCTTGAAAACTTAACAACCGGCTGAAGGCTGACCCCCCCAAGGCGGGTTCTGTTTTCGTTTAATACAAAGGCTTTCGGCGGCTTATTGGGTCAGCTTGCCGGAGCGTTGTCGAGGACGCTTCGCGCCCTCGACAATCGCCGCGTATACATCCGCTGGCTGTTCGGCGCGAAACGCCTCACAACCAGCGGATCAGCAGCGATTATGCAAAAAAATAAGGTAATTTAATGTTTCTTACTTTTCCTAAAGAATGGAGATTTAGACCACCTAAAGGGGTTACCTGGAATACAGAATCAATACCACAAAGTGTGCAAGATGAATTTTTAAGATTAATCAGGATGACATCTGCACATGGTGAACCAAAATCTATTTTTGAAAAGTATAAAAGATATTTTTGTCTATGCAATGGTAATCCGTATTCTCCTAGTTCGAGTCTGAGTTGGGCTGAAAATGATTTATTAACACAGATGAATGAAGCATCAAAGAATCCTCCTTTATTTATTGAGGCTTTTTATAACGCATCCAGAAGTATACATGAAGAATCAGAAGGTTCGTTTTATCCAGAAATTAAAGAAATTAATAGGATCTTACAGGACAATAAAATTGGTTATTTGATTGATCTGCCAAATCTTTTACTAATAGAAAAAGAATCTGTTCAAGTCAAAGTAGAAGAACCAGCACAATCTTTAAAGTCAAAAGGAATAGAAATATTACAAAAATCGCTTAGTCGATCAGACGAATTATTAAATGAAGGACATGGTCGAGAGGCTGTACAAGAATGTCTTTGGCTGTTGGAATCAATATCTACTGCTTTTCAGGGTTTGGATACTGAAAGTGGGACAATGAATGGTAAATATTTTAATGAAATCATGAAAGAATTAAAGAAAATCAATTCGGGTACCACTTTTAAAACTATTATTTCTTGGTTAATAGCAATGCATGGATATCTCTCATCACCTTCTGGCGGTGGAGTTAGGCATGGATTAAATTTGAATAGGGGCATAGAATTATCTGACAATGACGCTAGGTTATTTTGTAATTTGATTCGTAGTTATTTATCATACTTGATAATTGAATATGAGAAATTGTCTTCTCGATAATATGCATAACACAACAATGGTATAATAGCTGACCGAAGGAGGATTTATTGGAAAAGCTCACGCTTTATTTGGCAATATACGGAGCTATTCTATCAACGCTGGTTCTCCTTTGGGATGTAGTAAAATACTACAAGGACAAACCGAGGCTTAGAGTACAAGCAAATCATCGCGTCCTCGTAGGCCCATTAAAGTCAGAACAAAAGATAGGAATCGATATGATTAATGAGGGGAAGCGGCCTATAACCATAGTAGCCTCAGGATTCAAACTCGATACTGACTCAGATGAAAACACAGCTACTGTTTTCGATCCTGGCTTGCCAAAGCAGATCGACGAAGGACAAAGCTATACGACCTTTGTAAATCCAGAAACGATTGACACGAACAAAATACTCTATGCTTGGGCGCGAGATGCGACTGGTCGGGCGCATCGCTCAGAAAAGCACCCATTGAGACTAAGGGCTTAGAAAGAGATTGCAGTAAACGTAGGAGAGCAACCATTTGGAGTAGTATCAGGGATTTCCATAAATAAGTAAATAACTTTTATTTTAGCATGTTTTTTCACTTCCTTAAGGATGTGCTCAATCCATTAAGGCATTATGCCTTGCAAACCTGCCAAATGAGTCTGTCAGGAGGGACAAAAGCTATGTCGACAAATCCCGAATTCATTTCGCCCTGCGGTCTTAATTGCGGTGTCTGTGCCATTTACATCGCTCACCGCGACAATAACATCAAATTAAAAGCGACTGGTAAATCTCTATAAGGGAGAAACTCCGGGTAAAGGCACACTCCCCAATAGCGAAACTCTGTCCACAGAAGACATTCGGTGCCGCGGCTGCTTATCCGATGAACGATTTATGCATTGTCGCCATTGTGAGATCAGGAACTGTACAAAAGAAAAAGGGTACACCGGGTGTCATGAATGCGATGAATTTCCCTGTCACCACATTGACAATTTCCCTATGGCAATCGGCAAGAAGGTTATACTCAGAGCTGTTCCGTATCGACGGGAGTTCGGCACTGAAAAATGGATTCAGGACGAAGAGGCCTGCTATATATGTCCCGATTGCGGCTACAGAGTTTTTCGCGGCGCGATGAGATGTAATCAATGCAAAGCTCAACTGGATCCGGATTAACCCGTCATATTTTCTTTTGCTCCCGTGGATAGCTTTCATGTATAATACGTATCTGAGAACGAACGGGATTTTATTTCAAAGCGTTCGACGCCTATAAAGATATCTTTGATAAATGGAAAATCGACTGCGCAATTACTGCTGGAAAAGAATATGATTGAAATCGGAAAAAATCCCGTGCAAACCGGTGAGTTTAAGGATAACGATCTGGTGTGTTACTGCTTCGGATATACGAGGAAAGATATTGAAAAAGATTATCTGGATAACGGACGTTCATTGATCCTGGAAAAAATAGCATTTGAAAAAAAGACCGGGGGCTGTAATTGCGCTGTGAAAAATCCTAAAGGACGCTGATGTCTGCCGGATGTCCGCTAGGTGGTGGATAGACTTTGAAGTTCTCCGCTGCCGGCGGCCTCTTCAATGGTGCCAATTACTAACGGGAATTTTATTCCGCCGTTTTTTTGCTCCACGCTTCGTTGCTTCGTTTAATCTTTTTCTTTACCGTAGACCATGTATCGGTCATGAGGAAAGATTCCATATAGCGCTTCAGCATCTGTTCGAACATCTTATACGGTACGGTAAAGGACAACTCGTCGGTTTTGAAAAACTTGCGGGCCGAAGGGTCCCATCCTCCGAGAACGGCCCTGTTCTTTCCTCCGGCAAGGTACTTATATGGCCAGGTGACAAGGTTCGTGCACGCGGCGCCCCAGGGTGATGCTACTGCTTCATAGTCGTTAGTCACAAAAGTGGCAAGCTGGTGAAGGCCGCATAATGACTCCGGTCTGGCAAAGAAGGCGACAATATCAGGTTTTTCACCACCTGTAAAAAGGCTCAGCGGCTTTGCGACACAGTATTTTTTCGGGGCGGGAAGAGGGTTGATTGCATCCATGATACGCCGGAACCCGTCAGGCGAATCACAGTAAAATTCACCTTCCATTCTCCCCGGTATCCCTGTAGAAACGTAATGGGTTATAGCTTCAGACTGAGGTTTCATGAAACCGAGCCAGAAGGCGCAACCCGGACAGCCGTATTGTTCAACGGAAAAATATGCCGCCTTTTTTTTCTTTCTGGCCAGCCAGATGTTTCCCAGCACACAAGAGAAGTTGCCGAATACTTCCTGCCAGTTGATCTCGTTTTTAATTTCTCTTTCCCGTGAAGGAAGCTGCATCGGTTTTGGTGAAAAACCTTCGGCCGGTTTATTATCGGTAAAAAAAATGCCCACCGGCTCTTCAGTAAGCCCGAGGACTTCAAGAAATTTGTCCGGATCACTCTGTTTGTTGTTTGTCATATAACAGCCTCCCTGAGCTGATGGTTGCGACCGGTCACGGAATAAACCCGGTTTGTATTTCATGGAAAAATTTTAACCTATAATTCCAAATTGTGCAATATTGGTTGAAAGTCCGCAGGAAAAGTTTTACGAAGAAACATCAGTTGATAGGCTCAAAAAAAGTTCAAATATGCATATTATCCGGTTATGGGGAGAAAACGTTTATGGAAAAATTGACTGAGGGATATCCGGTAGTAATTGAAATCCCAGTGGCATGGGGAGAGATGGACGCTTTTTCGCATTTGAACAACACTGTTTATTTCAGGTATTTCGAAAGCGCAAGGATAGCTTATTTTGAAAAGCTTGACCTTCTGGATCTGATGACACAGAAGGGTATCGGGCCCATTCTTGCATCCACATCCTGTAAATTCAGAATACCGCTGACATATCCTGACAAGGTTCTTTCCGGTGCGAAGGTGACGAAGATCGAAAAAGACCGCTTTACTATGAATTATATCATTGTCAGCACGAAACATGAAAAGACCGCGGCGGAAGGTGAAGGCCTGATCGTGGCTTATGACTACCGTGAGAACAAAAAGAGCGTGATACCTCAAAGTTTACGCGATCGTATAATGAATATTGAAGAAAGCGCCGGTTCCGCCCGTATAAAATAACTTGACAAATTGTATATTTGGTTTAAGTTGGAAATAAGCATCGGCGAAATAAACTACACAATGACGTGAGTTTTTGCCGCGGCGATATACGGACAAAGACGTCTGGTTCCCATGTTTGAGGGGGAACGGCGTCTTTTTTGTTTTTAGTATAACTAATAATATTTGTATATTGTGAGCAATACACGAGCGTCTGAAGCAAAGAGAGCTTTGCACAACTTCGGATAAGGGGCTCATACCCGTGTCAGCCCCAAAGGGATGTTATACAAAGTTCTTACTAACAGGATGGAAATGAACACGAATGATAAAAAAATATAAACCGCGTATCACATTTTTTCACTGCATCAACGCATTCGATGACTGCGCTTCCCTTCCTGTTTTATCAGGAGACGCATTCGAGCTCAAACAGGTCAGGATAGCATGTTCAAGCATGATAAAGGATGTCTTTCTTCTCAGGGCTTTTGAGGCCGGCTCGGATGCAGTAGCTGTTTTTGTATGCCCGGAAGGGCAATGCCGTTATGTGGAGGGTAATATAAGGGCGAAAAAAAGGGTGAACTTTGTGAAAAACCTCCTTGATGAAATCGGGCTTGGGGGAATGCGCCTGTCGCTTCACAATGTTTCATCCGGCGATACCGAAAATACCGGGAAGATATTGCGGCAGATCTTATCGCAGATTAACGACATGGGGCCGAACCCGGCGAAGTGAAGATGGCATTAAAAGATCTCAAACGGAGAGAATTATTATGATAGTCGGAAAACAGAAATCACTTGCGGAAATCAGGGAAATTGTTTCGCCGTATAAAAAGCTGCTTGTCTTAGGCTGCGGCACCTGCGTGAAAACATGCTTTGCGGGCGGAGAGGATGAGGTTGCAACGCTGGCTTCGGCTTTGCGTCTTTCGTTTAAAAAAGACGGCAGAAGCATCTATATAGAGGAATTGACCGTTGAACGGCAGTGCGAAGATGAATTCATAAGGGAGGCCGCCTGCGCCGTTTCTAAAAATACGGCGGTATTATCCCTTGCCTGCGGAGCCGGGGTCCAGGCGATCGCAAGGAGATTTGCGAATGTTCCGGTTCTTCCGGGAGTCAATACCACCTTTATAGGTGTTCTTGAAAAGCAGGGGCTCTTTACGGAAGAATGCCTCGGGTGCGGTGATTGCCAGCTGGCTGTTTTCGGCGGGGTATGCCCTGTTTCAAGATGCGCCAAGAAGCTCCAGAACGGACCCTGCGGCGGTTCCCGCAGCGGAAAATGCGAAGTAAACCCGGAGACGGACTGTGCCTGGCAGCATATTATAACGAGGCTGACCGTTCTCGGGCAGCTTGATAATTTGAGGAAATACAATCCGCCTAAAGACTGGCGAACCAGTCATGCCGGCGGACCCAGAAAACTGGTAAGAGAGGATCATGTAA
>JAGVOC010000341.1 GCA_020052975.1 Desulfobacterales bacterium
ACTTCATCTTTCGTCATTGCAGCGTACTAACATGTACGCTTCATTCCTCAAGATTCGTGCGCCTTGCATAATGAGCTTTTTACTTTGCCGTCTGAATTTGTGTATATAAAGGAGTAGCCAGGAGCCAGAATTCAGAATCCAGAAGTTGAACGGTATAGGAATTTATTATAAACCTTTTTATTCCGGCTCCTGGCTCCTGAATTCTGACTCCTGACTTCTGACTCCTGAATAGTTATATGATTTCTTTGATCATTGCAATTTCGTCGCAATTGGGGAATTTTACGCAAAGAATACAGTCAGACCAGATTTTAATGAGCGGAAGTTCGGCTTTATCAACCTGAACAAATCCCAGTTTTTCAAAAAACCCGGGTTTGTAAGTAAGAGAAAAAACTTTTCTTATGTCATATGTTTTTGCTTCGGCAAGAACCGTCTCGGCAAGCAATGTCCCTATCTTTTTTCTTAAATAATCAGGATGAACCGCAAGGGATCTTATTTCAGCAAGGTCTTCCCAGCAAAATTGCAGGGCGCAGCATCCAATAATTTCATTGTCTGTTTCATCAACGTAAACAATAAAATCCCTAAGGTGATCATAGAGTTTGCTGAAAGGTCGAGGCAGAAGCTCTCCCTTGCTGCTGTATATCTGAAGAAGGGTGTGAATTGCCTTTATGTCCTTGATTTTTGCTTTCCGAATCATGGCGCTTTTATATCATCGTTTATAGTTAAATCAAGTTCTAAATAATGATGGATTCGTAAGAAGTCCATCATCAGGCCGAGGGCGATTAAGCCCCGGCCTGGGGTGAGGGTGGAACCGCTTGAATTTACTTAAAGTGGCGGGAGAGGGGAAGCCCTTTCCCGCCAAGTAAAAAGTCGTTTTTTGACTTTTTACGAAGGTATAAATAATAGATATAACCTGAAATATAATATTGACAAATTTCGATTAACAAGGCTAAATGTCTAGAAAATTATTTAATAATTGCGCATGTTCCTTTTGACAAAAGCCTGTTTTATAGCAATTGTTTAGCCATACAATGTTTTCTGCAAAAACTTTCCATTCATTTCGAGTTGTTTAATATAGGGGGAAATTATGCCTTGTAAGATTAAACTTCCATGTCTTTTTATCCTGATCGCTTTCTCAGTTTTTGTTCATGTTGGGTTAACCGGAGCTCAGGAGCCGGGAGTTGTAAAATCTGCAGGAGGGAATGAAGGTGCGACCGGTGGTACGGTCGGTTCGGGTGCGATCGATAAAGAAGCTGCAGAGAAGCTGAGCAAAATGACTCCCGAAGAGGTTAAAGCTCTTGATAAAAAGCTTGCTGATGCCCTTACCCTTTATTATGACAGGGAATTTGCAAGAGCTCTTCCGATTTTCCAGGAAGTTGCAAGCAAGGCTGAGACCATGGATATCATGTTCTGGATCGGCACAAGCGCGATGAAGACAGGAGAGAAGGACCTTGCGGTTGAAAAATTCAGGAAAATGCTTTCGATTGACCCTAAATTAAGCAGGGTAAGACTTGAGCTTGCCGCAACCTACTTTTCGATGGGACGCTATGAGGAAGCACGCAGGGAACTCGAAATTGTAAAGGCTGCATCTCCGCCTAAGGCTGTTCTGGATAACATGTCGAAATTGATGGCGGCGATTGATGAAAGAACCACCAAGGTATCCTGGAACCTGAGGATGTCACAGGGAATAATGTGGGATGACAATATAAATTCAGGCCCTGAACTTGATACATACCAGGTTTTGGGAGGAACCCTAACTCCCACCAGGATGACTGCCGAACTGAAAGATGAAGCATCGGTATCAAGCGTTGCGGGGAATCTTCTTTTTGACCTGGGAGATTCAAAGGGGCTTATGTGGAATACCGCCCTGTCATTTTATAACAAGGCACATTTTGATTACAGCCAGTTTAATTTCTTATCAGTTGATGTTAACACCGGGCCCTGGTGGGTCGGACGCAGGGATATTTTCAAAATTCCTGTGGGTTATACCGAAAGGGAATACGGAAGCGACCGCCTCTCTTATATGATGCATGTTGATCCTGAGTATGAGCACCATTTCTGCCAGTATTTCAGTTTGAAAGGGCTCTATTCTTACAGCGCTGAAAACTTTTACTTTACCAGCAGAGCAGGACTGGATAACGACAGGAACCGTTTTGAACTTACTCCGACTTTTTATCTTGATAACCGCAGGCACGTATTTTCCATTTCAGCTGGCTATGACAATCTGGACGCTGATGATGACAGAAATACCTACGACGGGCCATACTTCAGTTTGTCATACTTTACACGGTTTCCGACCAAAACAGAACTCTTTCTGCAATATCAATGGGCCAAGAAAGACTTTGAAGACAAACCCACTCTTTATAACATGTATCGTGAAGATGAGCGTGATGGCATAATCGCAGTGGTGAGTCAGGGATTCTTGAAGCATTTTTATACTTCGTTTGCTTTTACATACACTGATAATAATTCAAATGCCGATATTTTTGATTATAAACGCACAACATATACTTTAAGTTTAGGCTGCCGTTTTTAATCTGTTTTTTGATCAGGTTTTGATCGGGGAGGAACACATGAAAAAATATTTCTTTATTTCACTGATTGCGGTTTTATTTTTGCTTGGATGGGTTACTCTGTCTGTGGCTGATACCGGAAGTCCGCGTGGAAAATCGGTAGCCGCGAGTCTTCTTCCTGATGAACTTAAATCAATAAAAGTTGATGATTATTTTGTGGAATCGAAAAGAAGCCCTGCCGGTTCAATTCAAAATGCAACGGGGAATGTGGTTGTGCTTCACAAGGATACAAACAGAGCTTATTTTGCTGCGACAGGGGATGCCGTTTATGAGCAGGATGTTTTTTATACTCTCCATGATTCCCGCTGCCGCATCAAGTTTTCCACAGAAGATATCATAACGATGGGTGAGAACAGCAAGGTAGTTGCTGATGAAATAATTGACGACCAGGTTTCGAAAAAGAAAAGTTCAGTTATAAGCATGCTTAAGGGCAAGGCCATGTTTTACGTGGTGCGTCTCTTTAAGTACAAAACCGTTTCTGCATCTGTTAAGACTCCGACTGCCGTTATGGGTGTGAGAGGAACCAAGTTTGGTGTCGAAGTGCGAAAAGCAGGGGAGAAGGTTGCCGGTCTGTCGGATGACGGTTTTATTTACCTTGCCCAGAATGAACCGGGTAATTTTGAAACCGTGGTTTATGGTTTTGACGGGGAAGTTGAGGTTAATTCACCTGCAGACGGAAGCAAGAATACTGTTGGAGCGGGTGAAACTCTTGTTGTTGACAATCATGGCGCAGGCGATGTTGAACCAACAGATCCTAATGCAGCCAACCGGTTTATTAAAGAGACTGAAGGAGGCGGCGGGACAGGCGGGACAGGAGGTGCTGGTGAAGGCGCAGGAGAAGGCGGCGGCTCGACGGGAGACACGGGCGATAATACTTCCGAAAGCCTCGCACAGACTCTGACCGGTACAGCAAATGATCAGACAACAAACATCACTGAAACTGCCACAGGAGGTCCTACCAACAGAATGGGTTATTTTACTGCCATGTTAACAAATTATAATGGTGATATATATACTAATAATGGCGTGTTTGTCAGTGGTACTTTGCAGGACTTAAATTTGACGGGGCAAACTGCCAATGACATTGTATATGATTATACGATGGTCGTGAATGGTTTAACAGGAAATGCCGGGGAGTTAGATTCTGTTGATTATGGCTATGGTGGTGGTATTTTCACAGGACCGTATCCTATTTACCGTGAAGAACTTGGTCACAATGACTATATGGAATGGGGATTTTGGACTCAGAATGATCTTATGCTTGATAATGGTGGAGAGAGTGGATATGACAACTGGGTCAATAACAGAGGATACTACATTGCCGGGGATAATACCTCTGACATATCGGCATTAAATCAGATATGGACATATTCGGGAGGAGCCGAGGGCACATATTGGACCCATAATAACGGCCTTCCGGATGGCGGTATTAACATGACGGGTTCTTTTAATGCTACCGTAGATTTTGGAACTCGTCAGATTACAGATTTTGATCTGGCTGTTACAGGAGGAGTGTATAACGTTACAATTCAAAACGAGACTGGTTCATTTGGCGAAGGCTCTGATTTCACGTTAGATGGAGGAACGGGGTCGTGGACGATGACCAACTCAGTCGGAAGTGCAGCCGCCGAACTGAAAAATGGATATGGATCAGTATACGGGCCTAATGCAGAAGCTATTGGAGGAGTGTGGGGTGTAAAAGCTTACATTTCTCCCGACTATCAATATGCAACCGGCATATTCCACGGAACCAGGTAATGTGAAGATTGAAGGTCTCTAATGACAAAGCCGGGCGGGGCAGAGTTATTTTGATTTGATTGTATACGCCCCGTTCAAGTCTTTTTCGGGCGGACAGGTTTTGAACTCATTGCAACGGGCCAGCATAGTTTTGCTTGGCCCGTTATTTATCGAGATGTCGAGGGCTGATATAAAATACTTTATGGCCTGATCCCAATCCCATTTCCTGTATGCCGTAAGACCTTTTTCATAAAGCTCAAAGGTCATTTTCATCCTTTCATTCACATCTTCAGGGTATCCGACAAGTTCATAAATGGTAATAGATTCCTTTGGCTACTGCTCTCTTGAACCAAAACAGTGCGTTCCCCGCTGCTTTCGGCGGGAAGTTTCAATTGTAGTTTCACGAATAAACGGCCTTGACCGCGGAGGATGGAGAACCCGCTACATCAGGTCATAAAATGAATTGATGTAGGAGAGTGTTTTTTCTTCCTCAATCGCGCGATGGGAATTAAGGACCTTGTAGATCCGGACAAGTTTCATCCGTGGGGCCCTCTGGCTGGAGTTGATGGCCAGGGATCGCTCATAGGCGACGATAGCCTTTTCCACCTCTTTTTGGCGGATCATCAAGTCTCCCGTCAGTTCATATTTGGCTGCGGCGGCAAACGAGTCATCGGAGATTTTCTCCAGATAAAAACTCCCCTCCCGGATGTTTCCCCTCTGAAAGGATATCCTTGCCAACGACAGGTTCGCTAAAGCGGAGAAGGGTTTGTTCATCTCCGATGAGGCCTTCCAGTAGCGGATTGCTTCGTCTCCAAATCCCTTGGAAATGAGGATGATCGCGTGGGTGTTGTAATAGGCGGTTCTGTCGTTCGTCGCCCGAACGGGCAGAAATCCGATGACCAGAAATATGACAATGATCCCTCCGGAGAGGAGGCTTTTTCGGTATTGCCTTTCTCGCAGTGACGCAAGAATCTCCATGACTTCCAAAGAGGCAAAGGGAATGAGTATCACAGGAATGAGCAGTCTGTATCGGCCGTTGGTGAAAAAAATAATCAGTGTCAAGGCATAAAAGAACAGAATTGTCAAAAGCATCCGGCCCCGGTCATTTCTGGCGCCCCGCAGGATCAATCCAGCCATCCCGAAGGGAAGGAGCAGCCAGAAATTGACTATGGGAAATTTGAAAAACGGGACGAAACTGCTGATGAAGTCTATGTCATAGTGGTCGCAGGCTTCAAAACGATTGAACAGAACGATGGTTTTCTGTGCCAGTTTCCAAGTGAAATCTGCCGGTTGCGCGAGAGCCGATTGAATGACTTCCCTGTTCCAGTATGAAGAAGCCCCCCCGGGAGACAGCTTCTTGCCCTCGCGTCGGCTGGCCTCGATAGTAAAATGGATGCCTTGTGCAAACGGCGATGAGGATGCAAAAGACACAGGTCGGGAGTAGGGATCAGGATTTTTCAGGTTATTGCCCAGATACAGGTTGAATCCTGTCTGAGACGTGGTCAGTGCGAACTCCCCGGCCACTCGGATGTTGCGGATGACAAAGGGGGAAACAGCAAGAGACAGACCCAGAACATAAAGCAATAGGCCGATGATGGTCTTCTTCAGGGGCGTGCCGTTTTTCTTTCCGTACCAGAGAATCAGCATGGGAAACAGAGGAAGCAGAATAACCGCATTGGGCCGGACGTTCATGAGGAGCCCCGCCGCCATGCCGAGCGATGCGGCTATGCAGGCCAAACGGTTTTTATGGAATAGAAGGGGGATTCGACCACCAGGCACGGCCGGAAGCGGCGGCATTCCGTCAGGATCATCCCGTTTCAAGGTGATGACCGAAAGATAGCAGGCAAGGGCAAACAAGGCCACGGCAAGGGTATCCTTGAGCGGCACGATGCTGTAGAAAATGAAGGGTTTATAGATGGCGGCCACCAGACAGGCGAGAAGTCCTGTTCGGCGGTCGGCGATGGCGCTTCCCAGAAGATAGGCCATCCAGCACGTAAAAATGCCGAAGACAATGTTCATAATTCGTATGTAGAAAACATCGGGTGCAAACAATCGGTAGATGCCTGCGGAAATATACGCAAACAGGGGTGAAAATTCATAAACAACTCTGGATGTGAATGACCCGTCGGCAATTTTCTTCGCCCATTCATGATAGAGCCGCTCATCCCACAGGAGAAAATCAAAATAGATGCTTCCTGAAAGGTCTTTCAAGGCGGCCATTCTCAACAGAAAGGCCAGAGAAAGAATGCCTGCAAGGAAAGCGAGACTGTGCCGTTCCCAGACAGAGAGCGGACTATCCGGTAAAGGAATATCTAACTGATTGTTATATTTTTTCTTCCTCATGAATGCGTGCTGTGCCATCGAAATATTATAAATTCACAAACCGATATTTGATCAGGATCCAGGCAGCGATAAGTCCATCTACCCATCGGATTTTTTTTCCTTCTTCAAAGCTTCTCGGATAGTAGCTGATGGGGACCTGGCCTATTTGTATGCCCTTCCTGACAACCTTTGCTGTGACTTCAGGATCAAAATCGAATCCCCTGCCTTCAATCTGGATATCTTTCAGGATCTCAGAGCTAAAAACCTTATAGCAGGTAAATACGTCTGTGAGATGCTGCCTGTACAGGATGTTTGCGAGCATAGTCAGCATTTTTCCGCCCAGAAAATATCTAAAATAGGAGTGGTTTGGGCCTGTTCTGGTGCCGAAGACCACAAGGTATTGCCCGGCAGTTATGGGAGCAATAAGCTTCGCATAGTCTTCGGGATCATATTCCAGATCAGCATCCTGGATAATTACGATATCGCCTTTAACCTGCTTAAGAGCCGACTGTACAGCGCCACCCTTTCCCTGAGTGGACAAGTGTCTGATCAGACTGATTCCTGCATGATTCCTGTATTTTTCAAGAATATTATGGGTATCGTCTGTAGAACCGTCATTAACTATAATGATCTCTTTTTCAAGAGCAACATTCAAAACCTTCTGCAGGATTACGGGCAAAGTCTTTGCCTCATTCAATACGGGCATGATGATGGATAACTTCATCACCGCACTATCATTCCCAACAGTCCGTTTTCTATACAGAATTTCTTGATCTCTCGGGTCAATTTTGCCTTTCTTTCCACCTGAAATTCCTTGAGAAAACAATACATAATCTAATATAAAGAAATGCTGGAGATGAAATGCATTCGCCCATATAAACCGATAAATAAAACAGCGCATAGTTATTTTGATTTGATTGTATATGCCCCGTTCCAGTCTTTGTCGGGCGGACAAGTTTTGAACTCATTGCAGCGGGCCAGCATCGTTTTGCTTGGCCCGTCATTTATTGTGAGGTCGAGGGCTGATATGAAGTGTTTTATGGCCTGATCCCAGTCCCATTTCCTGTATGCCGCAAGACCTTTTTCATAAAGTTCGAAAGTCATTTTCATCTTGTCATTAACATCTTCAGGGTATCCGATAAGTTCATAAATGGTAACAGGTTCCTTTTTACCGACTACATTTACCGAGTCTATTTCGCGTGTTACAATGCCGTTTCCTGCCGCAGCAAATGTCGTGTCGCTTATCAGCGTATAAATACCGTAGATCTTGTTGACTCCTTCAAGCCTTGCGGCAATGTTGACGGTATCCCCCATCATTGTGTAGTCCATCCGGTTTTTTGATCCCATGTTGCCGACAACGGCGTTACCGCTGCAAAGTCCTATGCGCATTTTCAGTGCGGGTCTTTTCTCTGATTTCCATTTTGTCCTCAGCGCTTCGAGTCTTTTCTGCATTTTTATGCATGCCTTGCAGGCAACTTCTGAATGATTGGGCAAGTCATTCGGCGCTCCGAAAAAGGCAATTATTGCATCTCCTTCAAATTTATCTACTGTTCCCTCATATTCGAGGATGATATCCGTCATTTCAGTAAGGAACTCATTCAATAATTCAACCAGTTCTTTAGGGGAGAGTGTTTCTGAAATGCCTGTAAAGCCCTGGACATCTGAAAAAAATGCGGTAATATCACGTTCCTGCCCGCCAAGATTGAGCATTTCAGGAGAATCGATGAGCTGCTTAACTACTGATGGGGCAAGATATGTGGAAAAAGCATCCCTGATGAATTTTTTCTGTTTTGATTCAGCCATGTATCTGTATAAAGTGATGCTCACGTAAACAAGAATCATTACCGAAAGAGGATATATAAGGTTTAATATCCAGCCCTTTCCGTAAAAAAGCAAAAAACAGAGAAGAATATACCCGAAGAACTGGGAAATAAAAAGAGCTGTTCCGGCAACTATGCCGGTTCTTGGAATTGCGATTCCAAGCAAAAGACCTGAAATAATTATTGCAAGAATATCGAACAGATAAGTCCAGCTTGGATAGTAAATGAAGTCTCTGGATAGAATGCTGTCAACGACATTGGCATGAACTTCAAGTCCGGGAAAAACATTTGAAAATGGTGTTACCCGAAGATCGTATATTCCGACTGCTGTTGCGCCGACTAAAACAATCTTGTTCCTGATAAGATTGATATCCGCAGTTTCTTTTAATATATCTGTAACAGGAATGTGCGGAAAGGTTTCTGCCGGCCCCCTGTAGTTGATTATTATCCGCCCGATTGCATCAACAGGTATTGAAAGATCCCCGATGTCAATTTCACCAATACCGTATTCGTAAATCTTTAAAGAAGGTTGTTTATCAAGAAAAGCACCAACAGCAACAATAGACAGCGGGGCATATAAAGATTCTTTGCATTTAAGGACAGCGGGAAGCCATCTTACAGATCCGTCTTCATCAGGAAACATGTTGAAATATCCTGAATAGCCTGTTGTTTCTGAAATTGCCTTTATATTTGATTGGGGTGATACCATCTCTATAAGTGAGGCTTGTTTTGCCGCTTCGGATGAATAGGAGACGGATTTGTATTCAGAGCCCTGAACATTATCGACGTGTGCCCGAAATTCTTTTTCCTCAATATGCCCGGCGGAAGTGATATCACCCTGGAAAAAATAGCCGAGAACGACCTTTGCTTTTGAATTCACTATAGCATTAGCAAGGAGCCGGTCATTGTCCGTCTGGAATTTCAGGTCTTCAAGATATTTTGTTAAGGCAGGATTCGATTTATCGAGAACACGTATTTTCTTTTGAATGTCCTCTATTGTTCTTACAGTGCTTTTTTCATCAGCTTCAAGAAAACCTATATCAAAAGCTATTACCTTTGCACCTGCATCCGAAAGTTTATTAATAAGATCCGCCATTTTTGACCTGGGCCATATCCATTTCCCTTCTTTGGCGACGCTTTTTTCATCAATTACAGCAAGAACAACATTTGAAGTAGTAGGGATATTCCCTCTCGATTTGAATCTCAAATCGAGAGTTTTTAATTCCACAAGGTTTAGAAAAGGGATGCCGCTTATATAACACAAAACCATAATTATAATAGCGATGATGGAGATGCTGATGGGATTAAACTTTAATCTGTTTTTTAGGATAGAAAGCATAAGTAAACCAATTGAGGAGCAGCTGTTTATTTTTTAAGACATACAGTAAAGGCAATTGCAAAATTCAATAAAAGGTGTCACCCCCGCGAAAACGGGGGTCCAGAAGTTCTTGAAAAAACTGGATTCCCGCTTCCGCGGGAATGACAATCGCGGACTTTTGCAATTGGCTCAATATTTTGACAATATTTTACTGTTTTAAAAAAGTCAACAAGTAAGGATAGTTGTGTTTATTTGGCATGAACTTGACTATTATTCCCTATAATTGTAAAAGTGACATATCTTTTAATGCATATCGGTTAAGGAGAAATATATGTTAAACCATGATCATGATCACCACAATGACAATCACGAAACACACGCCACCATCCCCTTTGATAAAAAAATGGTAAAGCTATTAGAGCACTGGATTAATCATAATGCCGACCATGCTGAAACATACAGAGAATGGGCTAAAAAAGCAAAAGATAATGATATGGAAAAGGTGCCCGTCTTTCTAAATGAAGCGGCAGAAAGAACTTTAGAGATAAACATGATATTTAAAAAAGCTTTGAGTCTGGTACCAAAATAATACATGACGAACTCGTAAAAAGTCCGGATTTTCTCTTTTTCGTCATTCCCGCGAAAGCGGGAATCCGGTCTTTTCAGATTCTCCTGGACTCCCGTTTTCACGGGAGTGACGGGATTTTCGACTTTTTACGAAGCCGTCAATACATGACGGCTTCAAAAAAAGCCATTTTATACACCGGGGCGGATTGCGCTCCATCCTTTATCTTATATCTGCTATAAAATAATATATATAAATACAGATAGTTAAGAATATTAAGTATTAGCAATTAGAAAATAATAGTGGGTTAAGTTATATCTTGACATAATTACATAATTAATTTACTAGAACCGGCCAAGCAATAATCTCTTATTATATATAAACATTATTCGTCATATTAATAGATTATGCTTATTGCTAATGTGTAAGAAAATCATAAGGCAAAGAGACCAACCCCCAAATCCCTAAATAAATCGGGCAAAAGGGGGCGTTATGCAAAGGTCTCGCAAAAGATGGTCAAACGATCGGATATAGTTTGCCGTCAAATAAGTGATGTCTGTTTGGATTCAATTATAAGAAAGGAGAATTGGGTAATGTCTGTTGAGAATAAAGTTAAAAAAATCATAGCTGAAAAACTTGGTGTTGAAATCGAAAAAGTTGTTCCTGAAGCGTCCTTTGTTGATGATCTGGGAGCCGATTCACTTGATCTGGTTGAGCTGATAATGACTATGGAAGAAGAATTCGAAATGGATATTTCGGATGAAGATGCAGAAAAACTTGTCAAGGTAAAAGATGTAATAAATTTTATTAATGCCCTATAGTTTGTTAACTGTTTTGGATGAGATATATAACAAGGATGGCGATTCATCGATAACTGTTAACCATATTCAGAAATACAACCAATGGACTATTCATTTAATTAAGAGAGACCGGGGTGTTATGCAAAGGTCTATAAGGAGGATTCTTTGAACAGGCGCGTAGTTATTACAGGAATTGGGCTTGTCACGCCTCTCGGAATTGGTGTTAAAGAAACCTGGTCGGCTTTGTGTGCCGGGGAATCTGGAATAACTGAAATAACAAGATTTGATACAACCGGTTTTGTTACCAGGATTGCCGGTGAAGTAAAAGGATTCAGACCCGAAGATTTTATGTCAAAAAAGGATGCGCAGCGCTCAGAACTGTTTATCGCCTATTCCGTGGCTGCGGCCCGCATGGCTATTGAGGATTCCGGTCTTGTAATTGACACCTCAAATTATGACAGGGTTGGCGTTATAACCGGATGCGGTCTTGGCGGGCTGGGATTGATGGAAAAAACAATTCTTGATATAAACCGAAAAGGCCCGGGGCGTGTAAGCCCCTTTTTTATTCCTCTTATGATTGGAAACATGGCTCCGGGAATGATTTCGATTCTCTTCGGTGCAAAGGGTCCCAATGCATCGATTGCAACGGCTTGTGCTGCAGGAACACACGCTGTTGGAGATTCATATAAACTGATCCAAAGCGGCGCCGCAGATGCCATGATAACAGGCGGAGTTGAGGCTGTAATAACTCCAAGCTGCATAGCCGGTTTTAATGCCATGAAAGCTCTTTCCACCCGCAATAATGATCCCCAGAGGGCATCACGTCCTTTTGACAGGGACAGGGATGGTTTTGTCGTTGGTGAGGGGAGCGGCATACTAATACTCGAAACATTATCCGGGGCGCTTGAAAGAGGGGCGCATATTTATGCCGAAGTATGCGGGTTCGGAATGAGCGGAGACGGATATCATATGACAGCTCCTCCACCGGATGGAGAAGGCGCCGCAAGATGCATGAAATCTGCTCTTAAAGACGCCGGAATTACATCAGGGAGCATTGACTACATAAATGCGCACGGCACATCGACTCAGTTTAATGATATGTATGAAACAAGGGCGATAAAATCTGTCTTTGGTGATAAGGCATATACAATACCGGTCAGCTCCACAAAATCAATGACCGGGCATCTGCTGGGCGGTGCCGGGGGCATAGAGACTGTATTTACTGCGCTTACAATTTCAGATGGAATAATTCCGCCAACAATAAATCATGATAATCCTTCCGAAGAATGTGACCTCGATTATGTCCCCAATGTTGCACGCAGGGCGAATGTTGAAGTTGCATTGACTAATTCATTCGGTTTTGGGGGAACAAACGCATCACTTGTTCTGAAAAAGTACCGAACCTGAACCTAATCAGCGAGCGCATTACTGACTGCTTGCGGTGTGGAGCATCAGTTTGAGCCGGAAAACGAAATCTATGGATGTCGAAAAATTCACTCAAATACTCAAATCGGAGCACTGTTATGTGAGTCCGGTAAAAAAGAGGTTTCTGGTTGAAAAGATTCCGGGATGGGCGTCGTTTGTCTATTATACCATGCTTATTGATTTACTTCTCAGGGACAGCTTGATGGCCCGTATCGGAAAATATGACCAGGAGAGATGGAGGCGGTCTGCTTTTGAGATAATTAAAATAATTGAATCGGCAGGAGGCAGGTTGAATGTGTCAGGCCTGACTCATATTGCCGAATATAAAGGGCCTCTTGTGTATGTGTCAAACCACATGAGCATGGCAGATACTTTTATTATACCTTCTATACTCCTTGCGTTTAACAGGCTGACATTTGTGGTAAAGGAAGAACTCCTTAATTATCCGGTTTTTGGATCTATAATGAAAGCCATCAAGCTGATAGAAGTATCGAGGCAAAATCCGAGGGAAGATCTTCGCAAGGTACTTTCCGAGGGAGAATCTTACATAAAAAGCGGTTATTCAGTAGGAATATTTCCTCAGGCAACAAGAAGTACTGTTTTCAATCCGACTTCTTTCAATTCGCTGGGTGTGAAGCTTGCTCGAAGGGCGGGTGTGCCTGTTGTCCCTGTTGCTCTTAAGACCGATTTCCAGGGAAACGGAATGTTCATCAAGGATATGGGGCCTGTGGATCCAAATAAAACCATTTTCGTTGAGTTTGGAAAGCCTCTCCAGTTAGAAGGTAACGACTTTGAAACTAATAGAAAAATCGTCAGATTTATCGTAAATAACCTAAAAAAATGGGGCGGGACCGTTGAAGAAGGGCATATGGAGACCTTTGAACTGCAATAGCAAGCGCATTCACCGAGGCTTACTGTGGGGAAATCCTTGAACCCTCGACCCCTTGAATCCTAATACAATCACCAACTCTTTTGGACATGATCCATAATAATTAATAACCAAAGCTTCATACTATTATAATGGTATTCTTCAGCAAACAAACAAGGCTTTCCTTGATATATTCGGAATCTTGTTATAAATGATATCAAACCCTCTGAATGTCTTGTGAAAACTTCCTTTCTTATCAAGGAGAAACAAAATGAAGATTACCGCAATAGAACTTTACCATGTTTCAATTCCTTTAAAAGAGACTTTCTGGCCCTCATGGATTCCGGGCTATCCCCAGACACACAACAGGTTCACATTGATTAAAATTATTACGGATGAAGGAATTGAAGGCTATTCGGCAGGTTCTGCAATGGGCAAGGAAAGAGAGGGGTTGGGGGATATGCTAGGCGGCTATCTTATAGGCGCAGATCCAACTGATATTGACAGGATACAGGGCCTGCTGAAACAGGCGGGATTCCTTGGATGGAGAAACTTCTGGATAGAGCCGGCCTGCTGGGATATTATCGGCAAGAAAGAAGGAAAGCCGGTTTATGAATTGCTTGGAGGGGATGCACGTCCAATAGAGGTCTATCTTTCAACAGGTGAAATGCATGATCCGGAAAAAAGGGTTGATGAACTGCTTTCCATGAAGGAGCACGGATTTAAAACAGCAAAATTGAGAGTAAAAAACTGTGATTTAAAGGACGATATCAGGCATATAGAAGTAGTTAGAAAAGGGGTCGGCGATAAATTCGTTCTAGGTGTTGATGCAAATCAGGGCTGGCTTGTTTCCATAGTAGATAAAGTTCCGGCCTGGGATCTTGCACGCGCTGAAGCCTTTGCGTCGGCCTGTTATGACAACAACATAGAATGGCTCGAAGAACCTCTTGATTCAAGGGATTATGATGGGAATGCCGCCTTAAAAAAAGCTTCAAAGGTGAAAATATCCGGTGCGGAAATAAATTATGGATGGGATGAAATCAAGATAATGTTTGAGAAAGACTGCTTTCATATCTACCAGCCTGATGCAACCTTTGCCGGCGGCATTGCCCAGGTCATGAAGGTTATAGAAATGTGTAAGAAAGAAAACCGTCTTTTTTCGCCTCATACCTGGTCGAACGGCATCGGATTTTATATAAACTGGAATATGGTATTGGCTGACAGGGATAATATGCTTCCGCTTGAATACCCTTTGGAAAAGCCTTCATGGATACCCGAGTTCCGGGAAGGTATCATTGAACCCATTATTCCGGACAAGAACGGTATGTTGCAGCCGTTTAAAAAACCAGGACTCGGGTTTGAAATTGACCGGAGATTATTGCGGAAGTACGGGAAACGATTTTTTAAGCTCACGGAGACAGGGCTGAAATTCAAGGTGATCCGCGAAAAGGGCATCAGGGCGGCACTCGAGCTTAAGAGGCGCAAGGGTTGAGGAAGGAACCAGGAACCGAAGATGACTATGAATATAAGAATATTTGTTACAGGCGGGACCTTTGACAAGGAATATAACGAGCTATCCGGTGAGCTGTTTTTCAAGGAAACACATCTTTATGAAATGCTGAAACTGGGAAGATGCGGGCTGGTATTTGGCATAAGTACTCTGATGATGATCGACAGCCTTGAAATGGCGGATTCCGACCGGGAGATAATCCTTGAAAACTGCATCAGGGCAGATGAGAATAAAATTGTTATAACCCACGGAACAGATACCATGGTTGAAACGGCAAGGTTTCTTGCAGGCTTTGTAAAAGATAAAACCATACTTTTAACAGGAGCAATGATACCATATAAATTCGGAAGTTCAGACGGACTTTTTAATTTAGGAAGCGCTCTCGCCTTTGTCCAGACCCTTCCGCATGGTATTTATATCGCCATGAACGGAAAATATTTTAACTGGGATAATGTCAGAAAAAACAAAAAGACCGGAGTATTTGAAGAAATAAAATAACGGCTGCTTTTTTTGCCCGGATATTCTTTGAGACCTTTGAAGAACATTCAGTTTTGACCAAGTACAAGGAAGGCGATATTTAAGGCTTAGGTTCATGGTTTATAGTTACTGGTTCCTGGTTAAAAGAAAAAACCAGAAACTACAAACAAGAGACCAAAAACCA
>JAGVOC010000300.1 GCA_020052975.1 Desulfobacterales bacterium
CCCGCTTGTCGGGAATCTTTCCTGAAGAAGGATGCCGGACAAGCCGGCATGACAGTGACGTGTACTTTATTCGGCATAATTTATGTCGCTCTGTTTAGTAAGTTGATATTTTATAGAAACAAAAAGGACATAACATGCAAAAGCCCATTAAGATATACACTTTGAGCACTTGTGGTCACTGTAAAGCCACCAAAAATTTATTAAATGAATGTGCTGTAACGTATGAATGTATCGATGTTGATTTGCTCTCAAGTGAAGCAAGGACAGCTATTCTTGAGGATGTAAGGAAATTTAACCCGGAGTGTAGCTTTCCTACGATTATTATTGGCGATAAAGTTATCGTTGGCTTTAAAGAGAACGAAATTAGACTGGCATTAGCCCTATAAGACCTAAGGAGGAGGGGATGAAATGAAAAAATACGTATGCACGGCTTGTGGCTATGTCTATAATCCTGAACAAGGTGATCCTGACTCTGGGATTAAACCGGGAACCCCTTTTGAGGAAATACCAGATGACTGGGTTTGCCCTGTTTGTGGCGCTGCTAAATCCATGTTTGTAGAGGAGGGTTGTGGATTCAAAGAGCAGGGAGTTCGTTAAAATAATCTTATAAAAAAGTAAGGATGCGTACTGATGCATATTCTTAAGAAGCTACTGCAGTGCAAGAGCGGGCCTTACAATAACACAAGTTCAGGCGGATTGCTTTAAACCGCTTAAAGGGCAAAGAGTAATCCTAAAATAAAAGATTGGCAAAGGAACAAAGACGAGAAATGAATCGATATAATTCTACATCAGGGTTAAGAGCATTCTGTATTTTAACCATAACTTCAATGCTTCTGAATGTGATAGGATGCGTAAATATGTCGAAACAAACGTCTTTGCCTTTACCGGTAGTACCTTATGTCGATTTAACCCGCTACACAGGGACATGGTATGAGATTGCGAGATATCCACACAGCTTTCAAGAGGGTTGCGTGGGAAGCAAGGCAACGTATACTCTGAGAGATGATGGGAAAATCTCTGTTCTCAACGAATGCTATGACAAGTCATTCAGCGGCAAGATAAGGTCTGCTAAAGGTAAGGCATGGTTAGTTGACAAAGAAACAAATGCCAAGCTCAAGGTGTCTTTTTTCTGGCCTTTTGCAGGAGACTACTGGATAATCGACCTGGGTAAAAACTATGAATATGCAGTCATAGGGCATCCGAACCGGGAATACCTCTGGATTTTAAGCCGCACCAGGGAGATGGATGGAGAATTATATGAAGCGATTCTCTCTCGGTTAAAGGATAACCACTATGATACCTCGAAGCTTATTAAAACAGACCAACAATAGGAGAAACATGACACTGAAAGAATACTTTGACAGCGTAAATGGTACAGGAGTTTTGTCTACTGCTGATTCAACAGGCAAAGTAGATGCAGCAATCTACTCTATCCCCCATATTTTTGATGACGGGACGTTAGCTTTTGTCATGAGAGAACGTCTAACCCATCTTAACCTGCAGTCAAATCCCTACGCGGCATTTCTTTTTATTGAGAATGTCTCAGGTCACAGAGGTGTAAGGCTGTTTTTGAAAAAGGTAAAGGAAGAGACTGACTCAGCCTTAATAGCTAAAATGACCAGACGCAATTTGACCCCGGAAGAGGACAGGCAGAAGGGCCCAAAGTTTTTGGTATATTTTACCGTTGAAAAGATACTCCCATTAATTGGAGGGGGAGAAAGCCATATCAAAATATCATGAAGTTAAAATTGATAAATTTCAGGCAAGAAAGAATCGAGATGACTGTTGGCCCGTTTTGCTGATGCTCTCAAGGCATCAGGACGCTGCTATAATATTTTTGATTAAGATGCAAAAACGCAGATAACATTATAGAACTGTTATGATTAAAAACTTCGGTATAACTTTATGTACTTTCTTGATTAGCATCTTTTTTTTCTTGGGATGCTCGCACTTTTATTTTTGATGATTAATCATAAGAGTGTTCAGACCATTCTCTCTGTTTAGGTTGAGCATTTTCAAGTGTCGAAATCAAGAGTTAATGAAAAATTTGGGCGGTGAGGACTTGATGAAGGATTTATTCCTGAAGAGTTCAGACTCAAAGTAATGTCGATGAAGCATTCGGATTCTTCCCACTGGAATGCGGTGGCAGCTTTTCGCTGGAACTGATGGTAGGAATGAAATTGGATAGCAGACGCGAACGAGTGCGCGAATGTTCAGAAAAATGCACGTCTGCAGAGATATGGACCTCCTAATGTTCTCCGTCACCATTCTTATTTTTATAGACCCGGTACAAATTTCACTGTGGATGGATGCATGATGAAGAAAATGATCCGAATTCGAATTATTCAGTAACATCTCTGAGTTAGATTGAAATGAGCAGAACTGTTTCAGACGGCAATTATAGGCAAAGCAGACCCTCATTGAGGGGACAGTCCCGCTGTAGCATAGGCTTTTTCCCCAGTAAAATTGACAAATCTAAAAAGGTTGCGATAATATATTTGAACTAATCACTTAACTAATCAGTTGAGATTTGTACGGAGGCAGCAAAAATGAAGAGCACGAATGCGGTAAAAACAATTGAGGCATTAGAAGCCAGGATTCATTTTGGCTCGGTCATGGACGAGGTAGAGAAGAAAAATACACGGTTTTTGGTAAGCAAAAGAGGCAAGCCCAAAATTATAATTCTGAGCGTGACTGATTATCTTGAAAACATCCTCAAGGAGGATGAGCTTTTAACAAGCATTTACCTGAAGACTAAAGAAACAGGCTTAGACATGATAAGCGAAGAAGAAATAGAAAAGGAAATCCGGGCTACTCGCAGAAAAAGATCCGGTAAGAATAGATAGCTGAAGCGTGTTTAAAATAGTCATGGACATCAATGTGCTGGTATCGGCTTTATTGAAAGAGAACAGCCTGCCAGCATTTATTTTAACCCTGATCAGAAAGGGAAAGATAAGACTATGCTTTAGCAAAGAAATATTCGAGGAATATGAAGAGGTTTTGCAGAGAGAAAAATTCCATCTGATTAAAAGAGAAGTTGCCCCGCTTCTAACTTCTTTAAGGAAAAGATCCTTACTCGTGAAGCCGAAAGGCAAGGTAACCGAAGCGAACGATCCGGATGATAAGAAATTTTTAGAGTGCGCCTTAGAAGCCAAAGCAGACTTCTTGATTACCGGTAATAAAAAGCATTTTCCCTCTAAAAGCTTCCACTGCACCCGTATTGTCAGCCCTCGGGATTTTATTGACACAGCACTTAAATTTGTTATTCTCAATACGACAAAAAAGCGGTAACGGTGTATAACGGTTCCCTCACGAGACGGGAAAATCGTACGCTAAGGTAAGCAAGGTGTCACAATTACTGCACGCCAGGTCTCTTAAATAGTCCTGTTATAGTTCAGCCTGTAAGAAACATCGGTGTTTTCCACATAACATAGAAAGCCGCAAAAATGAATGTGCCCTGCCTCCCGCGAAGTACTCCCTATAACGTTCACAAGCAGCCATTCCAGCTAAAATGTAGAGTTCTTCTTCCGGAAATGATTGCTCTGCGATGTTCATCGAGAAAGTTGTGAACGGGACGAGCTCCGTAAATCACTCTATCTTTTAATCTTGCGAAATTATCAGATAACAGTATCTCACACGCAGATTCAGCTAACTACATGGTTTTGAGCGTATTCATTCCTAAATTTGTCATTTTAGAAATTACCTTCTCCTGGGCGGTCTGTGCCATAGTATCCAGGCAACCGAGAGCTGTATTTCACGAGCAAAAAGGTGGCTTTAGTAAAGACAGGAGTTTCAAGAAAGCCTGGTAACAGCTGTTTTAAAAAGTCCCGGAAATTCCCTTGTTTCTGCTATTATTTAGTGTCTCTGTTTCATTTATTTGCTGCCCATGCCGGGCATGGCAGGGATGTCTATCTTTTTATATCCTGCAGGGAGTTCAAATACTGAATCATCAACACCGCCCGTCTTAATGTTCTTCCAGACGGTTGTAATCTCCTTGTCTTCAGACTCGTATTTCACCGGGATGTTACCAAGGTCAGTTGCCTCCCAGATATATCCTGTTTTTTCTTTTTTGCCATCTGTAGTTATCGTCAGATGATATTTCTTCGCCGGGTGCTTATCAACAATCTCATGAGCAATGAACTCCTTGTCCGTCTTGATATTCGGATCGTGATAGAGCTTCGACAGTATATCCTGCTTGCCCATATCAAGCGGGATCTCCGTATAGGTTTTAGTGTCAACAGTCAGCATCCAAATGATCTTCTTGTCAGGCCTTATGATATTAATGGATTTGTCTCCCTGAGTGTTTCTCTCCATCCTTATTTTCATATCCTTAAAAAAAATCTTGAAGGTAAAAGAACCCCATGCTGACGTGGTCTCCATATCGGCCGAATAGTTTTTGAAGGTATCCAGATCAGATCCAAACGCCGTAACGGCAAATAAAGAAAACACAAAGATACTCACTACATGGACCGCTGCTCTTTCCCTCATATGTTCTCCTTTTAAAATTTCCAATGGATCCATTCTTTTGTTGCAATAATTTTATCAAATTATATTTCAGAAAACTCTTCCATGCAACCTTATATTGTACGTTTATCAATTGGCTGCATGCACTGAGAATTAACAAACGGGGTTCCAGCTATGGGGAACCCCGCCTATATTCTTGCTCTTTATGAGAGGATTTTGTTACTAGAATCTTACGCCGAGGCCGAGGCCGTAAATAAAGTTTCCGTCGTTAAAGGAATCACTGACAGGGAACTGGTACTGGACCAGCGTACGAACGAAGGTGGTTTGATTGATAAAGTATTTCACCCCGGCTTCAGGCCCGCATGCCCATGTGTCCCTAATATCATCACCGTAGTTATACGCAATGCTCACCCCGATCAACGGTTGGAAACGGTCTAAATCAAAATGGTAGTCGGCAGCGAGTTCCGTTGAACCACCCCAAAAGTTGTCCCCTGGGGTGTCAATGAAAATAATATTCTGCCGGAGTTCTGCTTCAATAGTATCCGTGAAGAAATATCCGAGACCAGCTGATATTGAAAAATTCGTGTTGTCAACATTATTATCGCTTGAGCCACGTCCAAAAATACTGAATTCCAGGTCTCCTTTATGGAAACCATAGGTCGGCTGTTCAGCAGAAACAAATGCCGGTAATAAAAGAAGTGCGACAACAACGATACACACTTTGGCAATCAGAGGCACTTTGCTATTCACCATAATCACTCTCCTTAACTTTTGATTTTCATTTTAATCTCACCAGTTTGCACCAAGAGAAATCTTTTTTGATATTCTTCCATGCCCGGTGCGGTCTGTTCTTGACCCGGTACCAAGAATTTGCTTTTTTGGAATTACCTGTTTCACCTCCTCCGTTGTTAATTTGGGCGCTATGAGTCGTACCCGCGTAGAGACAACGCTTCATAAGCATTATGCTCTACTATGCTCTGCACTTTTAGTGTTCAATTTTCAATCCTTCTTCACAGGGATAGACCTTTCAGCGCCATCCCTGTAAAAAAGGAGGGTTAGTAATTTTAATTATAGCTCAGTAAAAGAATTTGTTAACTATGCGCGAATTTAAGCGGTCCGAGTTCAAACGGAAACCGACGAAATAAGGGCGGCTACTTTGGCACCAACTTTTCGCGGAGCATCTTTCCCGTCTGCAGGTCCTTGCCGTGCACCTCGATATACTCGACGGTGGGGCCAAACAGCCCGTCGGAGGCGTTGATGTACATCTTCTCCAAGACGGCCAGCCGGCGATCGATGACCACCTCGGCACGGACAACGTCATTTTCCTGCTTCACGGTGATCTGATGCTCGGGAGCGGCTGCCAGGGTCATTGTATAGCCGTTTACCGACACGTCCGGCTTGAGGGTAAAACCGTAGGCTTTTCTCTTCTCGAGCCAGCTGAGTTTGTTCCGGCTACCGTCCTCTGCGAGCATGACCCAGTGCGTGATCACCGGCTACCTAGGATCCAGGCTGCCGTCGGCGGTGAACTGGGCGTCGTAATGCACGACGTTGGCATTCGTGCTCCGATCGAGGATAAACAGCGGCGAAGTTTTCATCTGTGCCGCGGCCGGAGCGGCTATCAGCGCCAGAACAACGAACCACCACACTGCCTTTTTCATGGGACTTCCTTCCCGGATACGGGTTCCACTGCAAACAGGAACATATGCGACTGGTATGCCCTCTCTCATTATACGAGTTCCGAGTTTCAACCCCGCTGCTCCTGATGCGCTACCGCACTTGCCCATCGACGGTTTCCGCGCTAATCGCCGAGCAGTTCGCCGATGGGTTTCAAATCTTCCACCCGATCGCATACCGCCTTGATAATCATGATGATTGGCACGCCCAGCAATAAACCCCACACACCCCACAACCAACCCCAAAACAGCACGCTGACGAAAACCACCACCGGGCTCATCCGGCTTGCCCGGCCGGTAAGCCACGGCGTCAGCAAGTAACCTTCGAGACCGGTGATGATCAGCGAGATGCCTGAGACCAGAAGCGCCATGCCGATCGTTCCGAATTGGAGAAAGGCGACGAGCGCCGTGCCGCCGGTAACGATGACCGGGCCGAGATAGGGGACAGTATTGAATACCCCGGCGGCGATCCCCCAGATTGCCGCATGCTCCAGGCCGATCCAGAGAAACGCGAGCCAGGTCACCACGCCCACCAGAATGCTGGTGAATATCTGCACCAGCAGATAGCGTTGAATTTGGTTGGTAATTTCATCAAGCACCTGGATGGTGATTTTTTTCTTACTGAGGGTAGGGCCGGTAATCTTGACCAGTTTGCGCCGGAAAGTGTCGCCTGAAACCAGCATAAAATACGCCAGAAACAATACCATTGTGAGCTGGCCGGCAAGCCCGACTGCACCCTTGGTTCCCATCCAAAGGTACTCTTTGATATTAAGTTTGGGCTTTTCGATCTGTACCCGCGTTACCCCGCGCGGGGCGGCTGGTGACGGAGTGCCTGTCTCTTTCGCCACCTGCTCGATTTGTGTGGCGGTTTTTTGCACGTTCTCCATCATGCCTTCGGACGTTCCCCGTTCTTTGAGCGTTGCCAGGCGAATCTTCTGCGCGGCGTCGGGCAGGGTTTCGATCAGCTTGGCAGCGTCGTCGCTGAGCGAATAAACCAGAGAGCCTGTACCTCCTACGATACCGAGCAATAACACAGCGGCCCCGATGGCGCGCGGGATTCGCCATTTTTGCATCAGGTTGACAGGGGGAGAAAGCGCATAGCTAATCATCACGCCCAGCATCAGCGGGATGAAAAACGCTCTGGCCCAATGCAGCACGAAGATGACCGCGAGCACCGTGAGCAGCGCGAGCGAAAAACTGTACACATCAACTGGTATGCGCAACACCAAAGGAGCGGGTTCCTGAGATTCCAGCCCGCCTTCGTTCCGGATGCTTTTCGCCTTGGGCGAAATGTTCTTCATTCCTGACTCCCCTTTACACTCTTTCGCGGCCGTGCCCCGACCCCATGTATCACACTGAGAGTTGTACGATGCCCTGTTGTTCTGTTACCCTGGTGAACCTTGAGCCTGCGCATAAACTTAAAAAGATCCGAACGTCACATGGATGTATTGTCATTATAGCACCAAAAAATGAGAAAACTACCCGGACTTGCAGACGAAGACCGAATCGGTATTTTCATCACAGTCTCTTTTGTAGGGTTTTCTCCTGCCCCACTTTGGAAAAGCGGGGGAAGGGGGGGATTTTTAAAATTAATAATTGATACGCCCTGCGGTCTCTGCCGCAGGGTTCTTCACAAAGTTTGCCTAAAGATACCGCGCCATTTCTGCGGCTTGGGGACTTCATCCTATAGGGAATCTTTAAGTGATATACCGGACGTGTTCGGGCAGCAGACCGCTTACAAATATCGTGAGAAGCCTTCAGTTTGTAATGAATTTAAAACCTAATTACCGATATCTGACTCTGATTCTCCCTCGTGGGTAGGCAGCGCTATTACCAGAAGCCCCTCTGAGAAAAGTGCAGAGAGTAGAGGCTGCCCGTGAAATACCAGAGTGCAGTGTAAGGGCGGTTACTTCGGCACGATTTTCTGGGAGCACTTCCCTCCCGTCTTCAGGTCTTTTCCGTACAGCATGATATAATGGACTTTAGACCCCGTCAGACCGCCGGAGGCATTGATGTAAATCTTCTCTAAAACGGCCGGCCGGCCGCCTATGACCATCTCGGCACGGATGGCGTCCCCCGCTTTTTTTACGGTAATCTGCTGCTGAGGGGCGGCCATCAATGTCATTTTATAACCGTTTGCCGACGGGTCGGGCTTAATGTCGAAGCCGTAGCCCTTCTTTTTCTCCATCCAGTTGAGGTCCTGTCGGCGGCCATCCTCGGCGCGCATGACCCAGTAAGCAATCACTGGTTCCTTGGGATCCAGTTTGCCGTCTGCGGTGAGCCGAACATCGTAATGCACGACGTTGGCGTTCTTGTTCCGCTTGATGATGAACAGCGACTGAGTTTTGTCTTTCTTAGCGGCCGGAGCGGAAGCCGCCTTCCTTTCCTCGTGCGTTGCGCAGCCAACAAAGGAAAAAGACACGGCCAGCAATGCAAGAACGGCGAACCACCCTATTGCCTTTTTCATGGGACATCCTCCCTAACTAAAGTTAACTAAGGCCAGTTCTCTATACTCTTTTCTTCGCCACCGATGGAATGCTTTCAGCGGGCACCTCAGCACCGGGCAATAAAGCGCTCCATTTTGTGCCTTTATTTTCTATCGGCTCTTTTCGCAACATGGGCCTCTTCTTCAGGAGTCGTGTTGAGGCCCGCTGATCACGCGAATCCCTGGTATAAGTACAAATGATAACCGAGAGTTCCATGAATGCTCTAATCAGGCGTGGTATAGTCATCCCTTCCGATTTCTCTACGATATCGCGGGTACGGTTCACCTTCTCAACGCTTCTCTTGTCCAATGCATTTAAGTTGACAATTAGGGTTTGAGGCAGTTGCTGATATTATTGATACCCTGAACAGACTATTAACCAATACCAGTCAGCAGCATGAGTCAGCAGTAGCGGATATTGAGGAATCCGATGACATAGAACAGTCTAACGGGGCAACGGGTGAATACAATGCCAAAGTATCGGCTGAACCAAATTACAGGTGAAACTCCCCGCGGCAAGCCGACGGGGCATCCTTGGCGCAGCTTAAAAGAGCTGCGCAGGCCCTTGCTCAATCTCACGATGATGCTTTATATATTTA
>JAGVOC010000251.1 GCA_020052975.1 Desulfobacterales bacterium
CTGTGTTGCACTTCATCTTTCGTCATTGCAGCGTACCAGTAAGTACGCTTCATTCCTCAAGATTCGTGCGCCTTGCATAATGAGCTTTTTACTTTGCCGGCTGAATTCCGACTTATTACGAGACCATCAAAATCAAATGTCCTTCAAATTATTTCATTTCATGGTTAAGCATCATATGGCTCACTTTTCTGTGTTTTTCACCTACAGGAAAGTAATACCGATGTTGCAAGCCAAACAGCCGGGAAATTGCTTCAGAAAATAATCAAAGAACCAAATGACCAAATAACCTATTTGCCGGAACGCACCGGGAGTGCCAAGCAGCAACTGGCGTCGCCAGACTGGCGAGTCGAGTTCCGTTCGCCGGCGTCGAAACGGAAGAAGGCGGCGTAGGAACCGCGCGTTTCGGAAGCCCAGGCCAAAATACAAGTAAGACGAATCAATTCTGTCAAATGAATATTCCATGTGCCGCCAAATAAACCACGACATTCAGACTGATAAGTTTTACCTGCATAGTACAACCCCGCCAGCTCATCCTGTGTCGGCATTCGCCAATCAGTGTATCCGCCACCCTGATAATTTTCACAATAAGACTTGGCGCCTTGCCAGTTAATGTTCGACCCGTTGTCCCTCTCCGCCCACATCAGGTTCGTCCGCGTGTCCATTACCGTCCCATTGTCATAGGCGATGAAACGGCCATCCCTCGCGGTTTCCTTGGCTGGAGCTGCGGGCGGGACAATCGCTATGGGAGTGGATACCGGTTTAGGCTCGGGTTGCTTGGTCACATCCACGGTTGCCGGTTTCGGCGCTGTTGCCGCGGGCTGCTCAACCTTTTCGCCGAGGAGTTTTTTCGCAAGTCTCGTGGTTGAATCAAGCAGCTCGTCAAGTTCGCATCTGCACTTATCCGCCACAGAAATCTCTATCTTCCCCGTTTGAACATTTATCAACTGGAGCGTAAGATAATAGGTCTTCCCCACAATACCCACCGAACCGTTTACTATCTTTCCCACACCGAGTATCTGCCCTGCCTCGACCTTGCACTCCTGTGCCACGCAGCCCGACATCTGGAATTTCTGCTCCCCGAGTATCTTGTTCATGTTGCCTCGGTCTATGACTTCGTACTTGTCGGACTGAGAAAACTCATGAATCACACTATCTGCAAGAGGACGGGAAATACCTTTATCTCCGGTTGTAACTTCAAAGTCGAAGACGGCTACGTAGTTGTCAACCGTCTTTATTTCGGGCTTGTCCTTTTTTTCGGCGGCCAAAGCGCCGGATACGGTAAAAATCACAAAGAGTAATGCAAAAAGAGCTTTAATTGCCTTCTTCATTCGTAAAGCCTCATTTTAAGAATATCGCAGGAATTACATCAAAAGATCAGAACAGTCCCGATTTGAATATCATAACTTGTTAATTTGTCAAAATGAATTGTCAGGAAACAAGGATAGTCCATTTGATTGGAAACTCTAAGGGAAAATAAAACAAAAAAATCGTCATCAAGCAAGAACGGAGAGAAATTCATGGTAAAATCCGCGCTATGGCATTATAATATTAAAATATAAAGATGAGGGGCTTGTTTGTAAATATTTAATTAATGGCAACAATCATGTCTCGAAAAAAGCTGATCATGATAGGAATGATTGTTGGTTCTATGGTGGGGGGGTATCTGCCTGCGCAGTTTGGGCTCGACGAACTCATGGTCTCATTCTTGGGCAGTTTTATCGGCGGGATTATCGGCATATGGATTGGTTATAAGTTGTCCGTGTAGGAAAAAGCAGGACGGGCATTACTGAATGGTTCAGCACGGAGGCCTTTTCGGGCACAATCCGGAGCAGAAACAGGTCCGCGGCTCACATAACAATGTTACAGGTCCCTGCAGTGCGAGTTTCTCTCTGATGAAAGCTATTCCAGAGCTTTATCCGGTCTGCCGATTCCGGCTTTTCTGTTCTGCGACTCCCAATATTTCCGGTAAATATAATTCGGGCGACGCTTAACCGGAACAGCCTTTACGCGTTCAATCCAGCCGCCTGTCATCTCATGCGCCTGTTTGAAAGCTGATAGAGTAAGATCAAAGCTTTTACCTGATGTAACACTTACTGAATTCTTAATAAAGGAATCTTCAAGTTCGTCGCGCTCCCTGTTTATCAATCTGATTCTTGTCTCATAATCTGAAAGAATGCTGCGGTGCAAAAGCTCGTGATGCCACCAGAGTGTTTCAGGGTTGAATTTGCCGTCCAATCCCCTGCTTACTTCAGGGATAACCTCCCCGTTAAACCATACCGGTTTGAATATCGATGTGCATGGAGCGGAAGTGCCTGTTGCCCAGCAGGTAATATCATCCTGTTTCAGGCTGGCAACAATCGACCCCGTTGTCTGGGTTGCATTCCGCGAAAGGCTGTTTGCCGCGTGGGCGCAAATACGATTTCCCAGGAAATGGGAATCAGGAGAGTACCCTCCTCCCCCGTGATCCCGCAAAATACTGAATGCTTCTTTTATGTTTACTTTTCCGATCCTCGAATTTATGAAATTGGATGAGCATTCTTTTCTTTTTCGGCTTGCGGAAAAGGTTGTAAAAAACCAGTCTGAATAGCTTTTTGCAAAATTAAATACATCGCCTTTCTTTTGCCACCCTTTCTTTCGCGCGTGATCAATAAGCTCAGGATGACTCCTGTCAAACTCCTCCCCGATTGTAAGGCCGTTGCTGATTGAATAATAATCTGTTACTTTTTTTGCCGCCCAGAGATGTCCGGCCGTTTCAAGCACCCATGCTTCCCGATGGTCAGCCATAATAAAACTGTTATGGTAGGCCATTTTCTTATCTTCATACCCGCAAATTCCGCCCTGCCCGTAATCCGATAAAAGGCCGGCGATTGTTTCAAGAGCCTGTTCAGCCGATGCAGACCTTTCCAGAGCAAGACGAAGGAGGTCCATGCCGGTCAGGCTCCCTTCTTTACTTATTTCCATTTTCGTCCATACTGCTTCGTTCCCTATGGCAAGGCCTTTTTCATTAACCCCAATTTCAGCCCCCCACATCCAGAAAGGGCGGGAAAGGAGTGCGGCATGAGTCTCTTTAACCTGAGGTATTTGAATATATGTGCATTCCAACTTTTGTTTATCCGGATAAAATCCGGCCGGATGAAATTCAAGCGCCTGGGCTTCATTAGGCTCCCTGTCGCTGTTTTTCCCAAATATGACCGAACCATCAATAGTTGCCGGAGGTAGAACCACGAAAGTATCGCACATGATTTCTGGCTCCTTTCATTCTATGCCGAAATTATCTGTTAGGAGTCGTTACGAAATAACTGTTACTTTCTGGACATTTCATTACGGCTCCTTATGCCGTTTTCGCCATTTATAAATGACACAGTTATTTTTTACAACGGCTCAGAAAGAATATGATTTGATAATGTCGTATAATACACAGCGCCTGAAATAAGTTCAACCCAATATTATTTTTCTTCCGGGACAGCAGGTTACATTGCGATATTGACCGCAATGATTAATAATGATAAATATTTAAGTAAAACAAGGAGGAATTATTTGTGTTAAAAACTATTAAAAAATATATTCTGATAGGTTTACTGGCATATGGCGCATATTTTGTATTAGACCATCATTTTCTTTTTGAAGGTAAGAAATTTTATTTGCTGAAAAAATCCGAGCCTTCACTAGAATATACTTTTTTCAACATGACAGACAGAAGAACCGAATCAATCATGAAAATTGACGCGCTGCGGCAAGACGGTGTTGGCGACCTTCTGGTTGAGCTGGGGAAAATAACAGAAGAAGAAAAGATAATATTTGAAAAAAAATACGGCGAACAAGAGCGGTAATGGTTCCGTAAAGAGTCAATATTAATCAGGTTTTTTTATTCCAAATGTTCCCATCTTTAAGCGTTGCCCGGCCAGAAGATCTTCCGTTTTGTATCTCGTCCCCCTCCAGTCAATTCCTCCTTTCAGTTTGCATATAATCCCGGAACGCAAAAGCATGACTGAAACCATTAAAAGTCCGAACTGAGCCAGGAAAAGGGGGAAAAACTTCTGTCCGAATTTTTCTTTAACGAAAAAAGCTCCGAAGGCCATAAAAACATAAGTAATTATACCGAGCATAAAAACAGGCAATACATTAAAAAACATTAGCGCCGCAAGAGGGGCAAAGGCAAAAGCCCAGATGAACGCCACAATAATTACCATCTTGATTAAGCTGTAATTCGCAACGGCCCCAAAAAAGTTTTTTTCAACACCCTTGAACATGGCCTTAATGGAAGGATACCAGACGAGTGAAATATCCCGGATTGTAATTGCAAAACTGCTTTTTGCTCCGGAAATACTAAGCATTAATCCGAGGCCCACATCATCAATCGGCTCCATCTTCAGCCATGAAAAACCTTCGGTATTATTAAAAGCGATTCTTCTTACAAGATTAAATGCCCCGGTACCAACGAACGCCTTTGACCCCGGCCTGCCCACATCAACAGCTCCGGTACCGTGAAGAAATATCGCTCCGAACGTATGGATGACAACATCAAACCAGAATGAATTTGCGGTTGGCTTCGGTAACAGGGCAAAATGGTCTGTTTTATCAGCTTCAGCTAATGACACGGCCTTCCGTAATGTGCCCTGCCGGAAGTGAATATCTGCGTCCGTAAAAAGCATCCATTCACCGTTGGCCATCTTCGTTCCTGTATCTAATGCATTTACTTTTCCGATCCAGCCTTCAGGAAGTTTATCAATATGCACTGCTTTCACCCTGGAATCTTCTTCAGCAATTCCGTCAATGATTGCTCCCGTTTCATCTGTTGACCTGTCGTCTATCAGCAATATTTCAAGATCAGGATAATCCTGTTCAAGAAGCGTATTTACGGCCGGCTTAATAGTTTCGGCTTCGTTACACGCAGTTATTATTATGCTCAGCTTTGGCCATCTTTTTAGTTCGGGAGGAGTCTCTTCCTCAAATATCCTTATACGGCTGGCAATACGGACCATTATTAAGCATGATATCCACCATCCCATACAAAACATTATGATATATGCTTCAAATATCAAATTGCCTGTATCCATCTTTTTTCACTTATCCGTGGGATCAATTATTGATACCTTCTTAAAAAGTCAAAAACCGACTTTTAACTTGGCGGGAAATCCGCCTGAGGCGGACCAGGGCTTAATCGCCCTCGGCCTGTTGATGGACTTTTTACGAGTCCATCAATTATTGGAAACATCCTCATAAATATGTTGACCGGCCGGTTTCCCCCAAGCCCAACCTGCTAAGGATTTTTTTCGAACCGGCCCCGCATGTGATAACCGATCTCATTGCTTCTTCGATCGGGATATCAACATGATGAACATATTTCCCCTTCACATGATATATGAACCCGGAAGTCGGATTGGGTGCTGTAGGCACAAATATTGTGTAACTTCCGTCAGGATGAGAATCGGTAATAAAAGCCGTAACCAGAGTGTCATTTTCAAATATTCTGACAAGAGCAACCGATGAGAAGGGAAACTTTTTCCCGATAAACTGCATTACGATCTCCTTGATAGTGCTGTATCCCGGAGCGATTTTTAGTATCCTGCTTTCAAGATTTTCATGCATGAATTTCCCGATTTTAGTTTTGACAATTATTCCAATTATGAAACAGCTTATCAAGATGATCGCGATCACAAGTGCATCTGCAATAATCTCGCTCATGTGAGATTCTGTAACTATAAGATCGGTCAAAGGCTGAATGATATCCGTAACCCACCCGAATAACCATTTGAAAACCATTATAAATATAAACATGGGGAGAATTACTACAACACCGCCGATAATTGATGTTTTTAAAAAAGACTTAAACTTTTCCATAGAACTACCTTTCTGCTTTTTATTTAAAAAATGTGGAATCCGGTCTTTTATGTTTGATGGACTCGTCAAAAGTCCATCAACAGGCCGAGGGCGATTAAATGCTCTTAAGATAAGCCGCGCCGCCCAGTTGAAACATCTGGTCAAGAATCCACAAACGGCGGCTGTTTACATAACTCGACGGCCTGTCTGCCCTAAGTCTAACCGGATTTGGAAGAACAGCTGCAAGAAGAGCCGCATCTGAAGAACTGAGCTTTGAAGGGGGTTTTTTAAAAAAAGCCTCGCCTGCTGCTGCCACCCCATATATTCCATCTCCGAATTCGACAATATTCAGATAAACCTCCAGTATCCTCCGTTTTGGCCATATCAATTCCATTAACACTGTAAAATAAGCCTCAAAGCCTTTCCTGACTAAACTCCTGCCGGACCACAAAAAAAGATTTTTCGCGACCTGCTGTGAAATGGTGCTTGCGCCACGCAGGCGCTTCCCTCTCGAATGTTTTTCCAGGGCATCTGAAATAGATTCAAGATCAAAGCCGAAATGTTCCGGAAACATCTGGTCTTCAGCAGCAACTACCGCTATTCCGGCATGCGGAGATATCTTATCCCATGAAGTCCACTCGTAACGGGTTTTATATCCCTTTTTATCCGACCAAAGTGAAGCAACGCTCTTACTGATCATAACCGCGGATGTGACAGGTGGAATCCATCGAAGCAGGATAACAGGAACAATTGTAGCAATAAGGACAACAACAACAGCCTTAAGCAATAAAGAGGCAACAGATTTTAAAATCTTTTTAAACTTAACCGTAACTGACACCAGAGTAACTCCCAACCAACAAAATTAACAATCGGCCAAAACTTATGGCTTCAGGGGCAAATTATCTTTGGATTATAATAAATCTTGAGCTTTTCACTTGAACCCTTGCATCCATGATGGCTTCGTAAAAAGTCGAAATTCAGACGGCAAAGTAAAAAGCTCATTATGCAAGGCGCACGAATCTTGAGGAATACCGCAAACGCGGGGCCCGAAGGGTGCGTACATACTGTTACGCTGCAAGGACGAAAGATGAAGTGCAACACAGCAGAATGACTTTTTACGAAGCCATCATCCATGAATCCTCTAACCCTTTGGTTATGCCTGCTCTTTCCTGCGTATCCTCAAATTCAGCATTTCGACAAATACGGAAAAAGCCATGGCAAAATATATGTATCCTTTTGGTATGTGCATATCGAAGCCCTCGCCGACAAGAGCCATGCCAATCAGCAGGAGAAAACTCAAAGCAAGTATTTTAATAGTCGGATGGTTATCTACAAACCGGCTTAATGGAGCTGAAAAAATCATCATAAATATAACAGCAATGACAATGGCGATGACCATTATTTCAATTCTGTTCGCAAGTCCTATGGCTGTTATGACCGAATCAAGCGAAAAAATAATATCCAGAAACATTATCTGAATTATGACGTTCAGAAATGAAGTTTTCCCAACCTTCGTGGAATGGAGTTCTCCTCCTTCAAGTTTATCATGAATTTCAAGTGTGCTTTTGCCGAGCAGAAACAACCCGCCGGTAATAAGGATAATATCCCTTCCTGAAATCTCGTTGGTAAAAACCGTGAAAAGCGGCTGTGTCAGGCGCATTATAAGTGTCAGGGAAAATAGAAGACCTATGCGCGTGATCATGGCAAGTCCGAGACCGACAATACGGGCCTTAGCCTGCTGCATTACCGGCAGTTTTCCTGCAAGGATGGCAATAAATATTATATTATCTATGCCAAGGACTATTTCAAGCAATGTAAGTGTTATCAGCGCAAGCCAGGCTCCAGGTTCAAAAAGCCATAACATTAGTTTCAATCCTTAAAGAGTGTCTGTCCGGAAACAAGTTTTGGATAAAGGTGAGATTCCGATCCGGAAAATATCAATTTTGGGCAAGCTCAAGAAAATCTTTTAATATCATCACGCAGCATAAAGTTTGTATCTTCCAGTCTTTGAGACAGAATAAACGAGAGATTCCGCATGAAAATATATCCGATATAGTTGTTTTTATCAAATAATTCCAATAGATTGTTTCGCCCTATTTTTATGACATTTACCTTATCAATAGCAGTGACATTAGCTGTTCGGCGCTGGTTCTCCAAAAAAGCCATTTCCCCGAATATATCACCCTGCCTTAACACCGCCAGTTGTATTTTTGCTCTGATTCCCTTGTCAAAACTTACAGATCCGATATCAATGCTCACTCTTCCTTCTAATATAATATATATATCGGATGTCCTGACCGATTCAATTAAAATTGACGCTCCCTTGTCATGCGTAACTTCTTGCCCAAGAGATAATATGCTGTTTTTTTCTGAGTCATTTAATCCTTCAAAAATATTGAAAATAGTTTTTTCTTTCTTTGCCAGCATTTTCTGATCTCCTCAGTAAATTGGGGAACTTCAATCATTTTTAAAAAGATCGCACAATACAAGCCAAAACAACTTTTTCATAATATAACAAAAAACTCAATCGCAATCAAAAACAATATTTACGGAATAATCAGGATCGATGGACTCGTAAATAGTCCATCCATTATTCATTATTCATTCTTGACTAATTATCACCGCTTTGCTTATTCTTCAAATCTTGGTTCCATTAATTTCATAACAGGTTTGAAACTATATAGTGTCCATCCGGAAACAAATTATGGACACTAGTGCGTTTCCAATCTGGAAATATGCAATTTTGGGCAAGCTCAAGGAAATCAAGGGATTGCGCGGAGGCATACGCAATGTATGCCGCACAAGAAATCCCGCAGATTGACACCGAGATCGCACA
>JAGVOC010000305.1 GCA_020052975.1 Desulfobacterales bacterium
CGAGCATCTAAGGAACAGAGGTATCGCACTGAAAACCTGATTTCTGAGGCAATGACCGCTTAAACGACTCCTCTCCCAAAATCAATGTCGGATTTTGGGAAAAATCATAAACTTGCTTAAAGATTGATTGTTTGATAGTTAATAATATTAGTTTTTATCTTGTGGGATTGAGAGAAATGTTTATGATTATATTTTGCGGAGTTGCTTAACATGATGTCAAAAAGAAAACAGGTTTCAAAGATTTTGAAAACCCGGGCCAGTCATGATCGGGGCAAAATATTCAGACGGGCTGCCTGGTCAACCTTGTTTGCAGTCTTGTTAATATTTGTCATAATGTCCGGTATTTATTTGCATCTTACCTGGGAAATTCCTAAAATATCATCGCTTGCCGATTACCATCCGCCAATTGTTACTACTGTATATTCGGATGATAATAGAATAATTGCTGAATTTTATAAAGAATACAGAAAAGTAGTCCCCTTGTCCCAAATCCCTCCCATGCTGAAAGATGCCTTCATTTCTGCTGAAGATTCAAGATTTTACAGGCATAAAGGTATAGACATTCTCAGCATAATCAGGGCTTTTTTTAAGAACGTTGGAGCAGGTGCAATTGTCCAGGGAGGAAGCACCATTACTCAGCAGGTCACCAGATCTTTTCTTCTGACCCCTGAAAAAAGTTTCAGAAGAAAATTTAGAGAAGCAATACTTGCTTATAAAATAAATAAGGCCTTTTCCAAAGATGAAATACTGTTTTTATATTTAAACCAGATTTATCTCGGCTACGGTACTTATGGAGTTGAAGCAGCTTCATTGAAATACTTCGGAAAATCTGTCGGGGATTTGAGCCTTTCCGAGTGTGCCATTCTTGCCGGATTGCCTCAGGCCCCAACAAGGTATTCTCCCTTTAAAAATATTGAAAAAGCCAAGCAACGCCAGATCTATGTTTTGAACAGGATGCTGGAAGAAAAACATATAACAAAAGCCCAGCACGATGAAGCTGTCAATGCAAAGATTGTACTGACATCCAAACAAAATCTGTTTACGGAAGTAGCGCCTCATTTCTCTGAACATATAAGGCGTTATATCGAACACAAATATGGGCCGGATCTCCTTTACGGCGGGCTTAAAATCTATACAACAGCAAATTATGATATGCAGATATCAGCCCACAAGGCGTTGGAAAAGGGATTGTATGAACTTGACAGGCGCCATGGTTACAGAGGTCCTGTAAAACACCTTCAACCTGATGAAATCGACCCTGTTTCAAATGAGATTGCAACTAAGCTGAATGAAAAGCCTTTGGAAAAAGGTAAGAGGTTAAACGGTATTATAACATCAGTAAATAAAAAGGATAATACCGTCATGGTCCGTATTGGAAACACCTATGGAATCATCAATGCAGAGGAGATGAAGTGGGCCGGAAAACCGGACCCCGATGCAGATCATGACTCGTATATATTAAAGAAACCCGGTGGAACTTTAAGAGTTGGGGATTTAATTCTTGTCAAAACAATAAACAAATTTAAAGATAAAAAACACAATGAGTTATGGGCATTATCTCTTGAACAGGAACCAAAGGCTGAATCGGCGCTTCTTTGCATGGAAGCCGGGACCGGTCATGTTAAGGCAATGGTCGGGGGACGCGATTTTACAAAAAACCAGTTCAACAGAGCAATCCAGTCCAAACGGCAGCCTGGTTCAGCTTTCAAGCCAATAATTTATGCGGCAGCTTTAGATAAAGGATATACCCCGGCAAGCGTAATAATTGATTCTCCGATTGTTTTTGAAGATTCCGGAACTGATCTTGCCTGGAAACCCAAGAATTACAAGGATACTTTTTACGGGCCTATGCTTCTTCGTTATGCCCTGGCACATTCCGTTAACATTGTCATGATTAAGGTATTAAGAGATATCGGAGTTGACTATGCAATAGATTATGCAAGAAAGCTCGGCATCACCTCCAGCTTAAGCAGGGACCTGTCAATAGCTCTTGGATCTTCCGGAGTATCTTTACTTGAGATTGTCGGGGCTTATTCCGTTTTTGCAAACCAGGGCAACCTCGTTCAGCCGGTATTTATCAGCAAGGTTGTTGACAAGAACGGAAATATTCTTGAAGAAGAAAAACCTTCAATCGAACAGGTAATTGAAAAAAATACCGCCTATATAATGACCAGTCTTCTTGAAAGTGTTGTTAAATACGGAACCGGCCAACTCATGCTTGCGCTTAACAGGCCTGCTGCCGGAAAAACAGGCACAACAAACAACCTGTATGATGCCTGGTTTGTTGGATATACACCTGAATACATAACAGGAGTCTGGGTAGGTTCTGACGAATTATCTCCCCTTGGCAGATCGGAAACAGGGGCGGTGGCTGCCGGCCCCATATGGCTTGATTTTATGCAACAGGCTTTAAAAGACAAGCCTGTAAGAGATTTTCTGGTGCCGGAAGAAGGAATTGAATTTGCCGAGATTGACGCCGAAACCGGCCTCCTTGCCATACCGGAGTCAAAAAAGACGATTCTTGAATGCTTTAAGGAGGGGACTTCTCCGGTAAGATCCACCCATAAGGCTGGTTCTTTAACAGAAACAGAAGATTTTTTTAAATCAGGTATGTAGCTTTTTCTGTAAATTATCGGATTTTTTAATCAGGATTTCTGATCACCAGAACCGGCTTTTTGATCGGCGAACCACACGTGTGGCGCAGTTCTTTGGTTTGCTGATTTCCTTACCCAATAATCATAATCACATCTCTGGTCGAGACTTGAGAGCCTTTTTGAACCCGGATATCCCGAACTGTGCCGGACACATGCGCAGCTATACTGTTTTCCATTTTCATGGCCTCAATAATCGCTACAGACTGACCAGCGGTTACCGTTTCTCCGACCGTTACCTTTACCTCAAGAATCAATCCTGGAATAGGCGCTAATATGGGCTCGCCCTCAACCGGGCCTGCAGGGATCGAGGGGGGAATCACGGGGGCTGCTTCCGGCACCCGGGGCGGCAGATCTGTACGGACAGGCGCTGGTTGAGTTGCTCCTGGGTTGACCGCCGCCATGGGTCGATCCGGCGACTTTCCGATCCGGACATCATAGGATTCCCCGTTAACCACTACCAGGGCCGTATTTCCTGAAACGCTGCTGATGGTGACATCAAAATTTTTCTGATTAATTTCAAGTTGATATTTCATTGGATATCCTTATAAATATAATTAAAAAGATGCATTCATTTCTTTTTATCGTCCTATCGCTGCCGAATCAAAATACCCTTTTCAGATGATACCGGTCTGTTAAATATCTTAAAACGCGCATTTTGAATCTGTTCCCTGCCATATTGACTCCAGGGGGACAGCGCATAGCTTTTCTTATCACTTCCATACGCTGCATTGGCGCTCGTTAAATGCAAATGAAGAGCTGCGGCAATGACCGCAGCGATATCTGAATCCGGATTTGCCGCTGATTCTGTCTTGCCGGATAAATGAAGTGCTGCGGCAATGGCCGCTATAGTATCCGTCTCAGGAACTGACTGAATCTCTTTTTGTGCTGATTGAACAATAGAAGGCGGTTGGGTCACGTGTGGCTGCCCGCGCCCTTGAAAGATATTTTTGATTTGTTCAACAAGTTGATCCAGGGACATGTATATCAGCTTCCTCTTTAAAGGGGGATGTTTCCGTGTTTTTTTGCGGGGTTCACGTCCCGTTTGGTTCTTAGCATCTTTAAATATTGAATCAGTTGCATCCGGGTATCTGCCGGGTCAATGACATCATCGATATACCCCAGTTCAGCAGCTCTGTACGGATTGGAGAATTTATCCCGATAATCTTCGATCAGGCGTTTTCGTTCAGCTTCGTGATCGGATGCTGCTTTGATTTCCTTGCGGGAAATGATGTTTACCGCGCCATCAGCGCCCATAACGGCGATCTCTGCGCCCGGATATGATAAGTTGACATCGCCCCGGATATGTTTGGAATTCATGACAATGTAAGCTCCGCCGTAAGCTTTTCGGGTAATCACGGTAATCCGGGGCACAGTTGCCTCGCAAAACGCGTAGATCAGCTTTGCGCCATGTTTTATAATGCCGCCATGTTCCTGATGCGAACCCGGAAGGAATCCCGGAACATCTTCATATACGATCAGCGGTATGTTGAACGCGTCACAAAACCTGACGAATCGGGCGCCTTTTATCGATGCGTCAATATCCAGACATCCGGCCATGACATTAGGTTGATTGGCCACAACGCCGACAGGCATTCCGTCCAGCCTCCCGAATCCAATCACGATATTTCTGGCCCAATGCTGATGTACTTCAAAAAAATATCTGTCATCCATATTGGGTCGGACAATATCCCTGATGTCATAGGGTTTGTTGGGGTCAGAGGGAACAATATCTCTCAGGGATTCGTCCCGCCGCCTCGGATCATCTGATGGTGAAGTACGCGGAGGGTCTTCCATGTTGTTCTGAGGGAGAAAACTCATCAGCTCTCTGATCATTTCCAGGCAGGCTGCATCATTAGCGGTTGAAAAATGAGCCACACCGCTTTTGGAATTATGGGCCATCGCGCCGCCTAAATCTTCCTTGCTGACTACTTCACGGGTGACGGCTTTTATGACTTCCGGACCGGTAATGAACATATGGCTGGTTTTTTCAACCATGAATATCCAGTCTGTCAGCGCCGGACTGTAAACCGCACCACCTGCCGAAGGCCCCATGATTGCGGTTATCTGAGGAATCACGCCTGAAGCCATCACATTCAACAGGAAAATGTCGGCGTATCCTGCAAGGCTCATGACCCCTTCCTGAATTCTGGCGCCGCCGGAATCACACAGGCCAATAACCGGTGCGCCGGTTTTCATGGCTGTATTCATGATCTTGCAGATTTTTTCAGAATGAGCAAGGGAAAGAGATCCTCCAAAAACCGTAAAATCCTGAGCAAACACAAACACCTGCCGGCCATGAATCATGCCATAGCCGGTCACAACTCCGTCTCCCGGAATTTTCTGATCTGCCATTCCAAAATCAGCGCAGCGATGGACCTTGAATCGGTCAACTTCTACAAATGTGTCTATATCCAGAAGCCTGGCAATTCGCTCGCGGGCAGTTAATTTACCGCCTTCATGCTGTTTCTCTATTTTATCCTCTCCTCCTCCTTCGAGTGATTGCATTTGTTTTTGCCGCAGCTTTTCAAGCAATTCTGATGATTCCATTCAGATCTCCTTCATACCCATCACGATGTTGAAGACTTATTGTTGCCGGAAGAATTGTTCTGCCGATTTTCAAAGAAAACCATCATTCCTTTGGTCATTACATAAAATAAAATCAGCACAAAGAAAACACCTGCCAGGCCGTAAAGAGCTGCCTGCAATCCCAGATATATCAGATTATCCATATTCTTTTTCCTTTATACTGCCATATATTTATTTCAACAGCGCCGGCACTAAAGCCAGCAACAACCCTCCGGCTATGATCGAACCCAACTGGCCGGCCACATTAGCGCCCACGGACTGCATCAGAATATAATTTGTCGGGTCTTCTTTCAGCGCCATCTTGTTAACCACCCGTGCAGACATGGGAAACGCCGAAATGCCGGCCGCGCCTACCATCGGATTGATTTTGTCCTTTAGAAACAGATTGATGAATTTGGCAAACAAGACACCGCCGGCAGTATCAAAAATGAACGCCACCAGTCCCATCCCCATGATCATCATAGTATCTAAGCGGACAAACCTTGAAGCCTCCATAGTGGAGCCAATGGTAATGCCCAGCAAAATGGTCACAAGATTGGCCAGCTCATTCTGAGCCGTACTGGACAGGCGGGACAGAACCCCGCATTCCCTGACCAGATTACCAAACATCAGGGCGCCGACAAGGGCGACCCCGATGGGGGCGATGATGCCTGCCGTAATCGTGATCACGATAGGGAACAGTATCTTGACCTGTTTGGGAACCTTGGTTTCCGTATACTTCATCCTGATCAGCCGCTCCTTCCGGGATGTCAGTAAACGGATAACCGGGGGCTGGATAATGGGAACAAGAGACATGTAGGAGTAAGCAGCGACTGTAATCGGCGCCAGCAGATTTTCGGCAAATTTTGATGCCACATAAATGGATGTAGGTCCGTCTGCAGCGCCGATGATCCCGATTGAAGCGGCCTCCTTGAGGTCATACCCCATAAACAGAGCCACCATCATGGTTGTAAAAATGCCGAACTGGGCCGCAGCGCCAAAAAAAAGCAGGGATGGGTTTTGCAGCAGCGGCGAAAAATCAATCATCGCCCCGACTGCAATAAATATCAGGATTGGAAAGAGTTCTGTTTTAATCCCAAAGCCATACAGAACAGTCAAAAATCCATCAGCTCCAATGGCCGATGAAAAGGGAATATTTGCCATTATGGCGCCAAAACCTATCGGCAGGAGCAACATCGGCTCATATTCCTTGGCTATTGCAAGATAAATCAGAATAGCCGCAACAATAAACATTATTAAATGTCCGGATTCGAAACCCAGAACTCCTTTGAACAACTCATCCATTAAAAAATCCTCCGGAAAGCCCGCCGTTTGAAATTCTTCCAAAAAGTCGAGCATCATTTTAGCGGTCAGAATTGCTGAAATGGGGTTGGCAAGAACAAGGAACAACGTACCCTAAACTTTATTTTTTATACTCCCAGGTATGCCGTTTTGACATGCTCATTCACAATGAGTTCAGGGCCTGTACCGCTTAAGGTTATCTTCCCGTTTTCAAGAACATATGCCCTGTCCGCTATCGAAAGAGTCTGTTGAACATTCTGTTCAACAATAAGGACTGTCACACCTTCTTCCCTGATTCTTTTTATGACATTGAATATCTCGCGGACTAAAATAGGCGCAAGACCGAGAGACGGCTCATCAAACATCAAAAGGCGCGGCTTTGACATCAGGCCTCTGGCCACAGCCGCCATTTGCTGCTCTCCTCCGCTTAGGGTGCCTGCAAGCTGTTTTCTGCGCTCTTTGAGACGCGGAAAAAGATTAAAAACCATCTCTCTCGATTTTTCACGCTCTGTTCTTGCTTCTCCCTTCAGCGATCCCATATCAAGATTTTCATCAACAGTCATTTCCACAAAGAGCCGCCTTGCTTCGGGAACATGAGATATTCCCATTTCATTCAGCATGAAAGGTTCGACTTTATTAATTTGATTACCTTCAAAAATAATATCGCCTTTTTTAGGCCTGAGTATGCCTGAAATCGTTTTTAAATTGGATGATTTCCCGGCGCCGTTTGCGCCTATGAGGGCAACAACCTCACCCTTTTTCACATAAAAGGAGACATCCCAGACAACCTGGACATCACCGTAACAAACATCTATATTTTTTATTTCAAGCACTTTTCGCCTCTCCGAGATACGCCTCAATTACGAGCGGGTTGTTTCTAATCTCCTGGGATGGACCCTCAGCAATCTTTTCGCCGTAGTTAATAACAACTATCCTGTCAGAAATGGCCATGATAACCTTCATGTGATGCTCTATTATCATGATGGTTATCCCGCGCTCCTTGATTTTCTTGATGATCTCTATCGAATCGTTCAGCTCGGAATGGTTGAGGCCCGCAAAGGATTCATCCAGGAGCAGCACCTCGGGTTTTGTTGCAAGAGCCCGTGCAATCTCAAGTTTTTTACGCTTTCCAAGAGGCAGCCCTTTTGAAATGATATCTTTATCCTCATAAAGGCCTGTAAAATTCAATGTTTCGGAAGCTATTTGAACCGCCTCGGACTTGTTCTTTGCCCTTAAAAAAGCCGACGCAACAACATTATCAAGCACGCTCATTCTTTGAAGGGGTTTTACCACCTGAAATGTCCTTGCAATCCCCAGCTTGCAAATTTCGTGCGGCTGAAGATTTGAAATCCGCTTACCCTTAAAAGATACTTCGCCTTTTGTCGGAGAATAAAATCCGTTTACCACATTAAAAAGCGTTGTCTTGCCTGCGCCGTTAGGCCCGATAAGTCCGAGTATTTCTCCCGATTTGATTTCGAATGAAACATCTCTTATGGCGGCAAGCCCTCCAAAGTGCTTAGAGACATTTATAACTTCAATTAAGCTCATTACAAGGAGTCTCCCCTCTTAAATACCCTTTTTATTTTGTTAAAATCACCTACTATTCCGTTAGGAAGGAAGATGATTATCACTATAAGCAAAATCCCGAAGAGTGTCTGATGCGCTACTCCGAGACCGGGGATGGATCTTATGAGTTCGGCGAGAAAAACCATGATTATAGCGCCGACAAGCGGCCCCCAGTATGTGGCAACTCCCCCCACCATGACGATCATGATCGTTACAATTGAGATGTCGTGAAGGGCAAAAACAACATGCGGATCGATATATCCCATATAGTTTGTATAAAAGGCGCCCGCAATTCCGGTTAAGGCTCCGCTCAGGCATAGCGCTATGGTTTTATACAGGGTCGTATTTATTCCAAGAGACTCGGCTGCATCCTGATCCTCCCTGATCGCGACAAAATAATACCCGAGTTTAGATTCGACGAGCTTTTTAATCAGAAAAAATGTTCCGGCAGCGACAAAAAGAATAATATAATAATAGCCGAATTTTGTGACCCAGGTTCTTTTCTGGATCAGGATCCCGAGAGTTCCTCCGGTGAGACCTCCGACATTTTCCGTGGTAACCCGCATCACCTCACCCATGGCAAGAGTCGCAAGGGCAAAAAACGGCCCTCTTAATCTGAGAACTATATATCCGAGCAATAAGGAGAATAGCGTTACAACAACCACGCTTAGCGGCATTCCCCACCACGCAGATATGCCGAGTTTATAATAAAGAATGCCTGCTGTATATGCTCCCACGCCGAAATACGCCGCATGACCGAAAGAAACCTGTCCGCAATATCCGCCGAGCAGATTCCATGCCATTCCGATAGCAGACCACATAATCACTAAAATCAGCATGTGCATCATATACGAACTCAACCCGATGAGGGGGAGAACTGAAAGAATTGCCAGTATTATAAGAGGCAAGTACTTTTTCATTTTCCAAACCTCTGCTTTCTCAAGAGTGATGCCACACCTCCGGGCAGAAATACCAGGGCTGCTATAAAAATTACAAACCGTCCTACAGGAGCCCATCCCATGCCGATATATGTTGCGGTCATTGATTCAAATATTCCGAGTATCAATCCGCCGATTATTGCGCCCACCGTGGAGCCGAGACCACCCAGTATTGTTATTACAAATGCAATCAGGGTAAATTGCCCTCCCAGCGAAGGATACAGGTAATATATAGGGATAAACAGACAACCGGCAGCGCCGACAAGGCCGGCTCCTATGCCAAAGGTAACAACGCGCATCAATTTTACATTCACTCCCATAATAAGAGCTGCATCAAGATCCTGGGCGGTTGCTCTTATTGATTTTCCCATATCCGTTTTTGACAGGAAAAACCAGAGTGAAATAGTAATAAAAACTGCAAACAGGAAAGATACTGTCCACGGGACTGAAAGCGACAGGTCTAAGGGAGTACCCCTCCAGTAATCGGAAAGATACCAGGCGCTTGTTGCATAATCTACGGGTGTTGAACGATAATCCGATTTAAAAAATATTGTTGCGAGATTTGCCAGCACCATTCCGATGCCGACAGTAAGTATTACCTGATTTTCGGGTAATATTGAATCAACTTTCAGCACCGGGTTAATAAGAAACTTCTGTATGGCGATTCCAAGGAAAAACAGAACAGGAACTGCTATAAAAACGGAAAGATAGGGGTCGATTTTGAAAAGCTCAAACATCCAGAATGCTATGTACATGGCAACCATCATGAGCTCGCCATGAGCAAGATTGATTATTTTCATAACCCCCATGATGAGCGTCATGCCTATGCCGATCAGGGCATAAAGACCGCCCAGCAGAAGACCGGCAATAAGCGTCTGCAGAAACCCTTCAAGTGATATCACATCGACCCCCTATTCTTCCTTATATTATGCTATTTTCTGTCTCTCCACGCCGGAATCGGGAAAAGATATTTTGCGCTTGCATATGATGCAGGCCAGATGGTCTCGTGGTTTCCCTTTATAATCTGCATGACGAGAGTCTCCATGAAATTCTGGTTCTGATAACCCTCTTTATCCTCAAATTTAATCGGACCGAAGGCTGTTACGATGTTGGTAGCTTTCAAAGCAGTGCGGATATCTTCGGAATTCCAGCTTTTTGCCCTTTTCAGGACATCTTCCAGAATATAGAGGGCCGAATAAGCCTCAGCGCCGTGATAGGAAGGATAATCGCCGAATTTTGATTTATACTTTTCAGCAAATTCTTTGGCTCCCGGATATTTGACCTGGGGACTCCAGAGTGTAGCCGTAACAACATATTCGGCAGCGTCTTTTGCGTTATCAATAAATTCCGGAATTGCAAAACCAGCCGCGCCGCCTGCAAACAGTTTTGCATCTATTCTGAGCTCTTTTAACTGTTTCATCAGGAGGGAGGCATCCATAACATAGGATACCATGTAGATAACATCCGGTTTTTCAGCCTTGACTTTAGTCAAAATAGGCTTGAAATCAACTGCGCCTTTTTCATATTTTTCTTTTACAAGCACTTTCATGCCCATTTGCAGAGCCTGTTTTTCCATGTCATTTGCGCCTGATGTCCCGAAATCCGAGCTTTCATATAAAATGGCTATTGATGTCGGTTTTACAACCTGTTTAAAATAAGAAATGAGCCCTGCTGCATAATATGCGTTGCTCGGGTTCATGCGGAACACATAATTGTAATTCTGCTGGGTAATTGCGTCGTCGGCTCCGGTTACAACAAGGTAGGGAACTTTTCTTTCATTGGCAACAGCGGCTATGGCCTTTGAACATGCCGAGCTGTAATCACCGATAATTATCTGCTGTTTCTTGACATCTATCAGTTTTTCGACGATAGCTCTTGATACTTCGGGTTTGCCCTGTGAGTCTTCAAAGGAAAGAACTATTTTTTTGCCTTTGATTCCGCCCTTTGCATTTATTTCTTCGGCTGAAATTTCATAGGATTTCTTTTCCATTTCACCGAACTTCGCCTGCGATCCGGTAAGCGGCAGAGGAATGCTTAATTCCAGAGTATCAGCCGCAAAAAGATTGCCGGCCAGAAAGCCAAATGCAAAAATCATTACCATCAACATTGATAAACGTTTCATCTTCTCCTCCTTCAAATAATATTTAACAAACATTAAACCGGATTTTACGTTCTCATCCGACATGGAAACCAAAAGGACAAAAAAACTGTCTTGATATCATCCGCCCGCAAGAATTGCCTGTTAACCATGATGAACTCTAAAAAGCCATATGCGAACGACTTTGAGATTTTATCAGTCATTCAATAAAACCGCAGAAACAGGTTGCAGGCGCATGATTTTATGAGCCGAAACAGCGAGCGCTAACCCCGCCGAAGGTCCTCCGAGGCGGACTTGCGACGGGGTTAGCGAGCGAATTAAAAATAGACGCTATTCCCTACGGTCGAAAATTCCCCGTAGCTTGCTGCGGGGAGCTTCAATTCAATATAGTGGATATCTATCATTTATTAATTGGGCTGTCAATCCAACGAATTCTGATTTTACTGTAAGACTTTTTCTTACAAATTAATATTTTTGGGGCATCTCCAAAAGAGTCGGTGATCCTGTCAGGGTTCAAGTAGTCAAGGATTCCGCTTGCCCCCTTGACCCCTTGAATCCTTGAATCCTCGAACCCTTTAATTCAGCTAAATCTTATGGTTCGACGAGGCGGTTCTGAATGGCAAATCTTGAGAGTTCGGCATTATTCCGCAGATTCAGTTTTTTCAAAAGCCTGAATCTGTAAGTATCGACGGTTTTGATACTGATTCCGTATGCTGAGGCTATTTCGCGGTTTGTATGGCCCATGGCAAGGCGTCTTAAGACCTGAAGTTCTCTCGTTGAGAGCGATTCGAGAGGAGATTGTCCATGGGACCCTCTTGCGACACGCAGGGCGAGCAGATCGGTTGCTTCAGCCGAAAGATACCGGTTTCCGGCATGCACCTTGCGTATCGCATTTACAAGTTGTTCGGGCGCCGATCTCTTGGTTATATATCCCATTGCACCGGCCTCAATAGCTCTGATTACGTATTGTTCTTCCTCGTGCATTGTTAAGATAATTACCGGCAGCTTCGGATAACCGGCATGAAGCTGGGCTGTGACTTCCAGGCCGTCGAGCCCCGGCATAGATATATCAATCACGGCAACATCAGGCTGCTCTTTCTGAATCTGCAGTAACGCCCCTTTCCCGTCCGCCGCTTCCGCTATAACTTCCATATCGCCGCTCTCTTCAACGACACGACGCAAGCCGGCCCTGACAATGCTGTGATCATCCGCGATAAGCACTTTTATCATCACACACTCCTGTTTTGCTCATCTACCGGCACACTGAATAAAATTTTAGCGCCGTTTTTCATGGCAGATTGAACACGAAGCACACCGCCAACAAGCCCGGCTCGCTCGCGCATTCCTGCTACCCCAAGTCCTTCAGACTCTCCCAGTTCAGATATGTTGAAACCTTTACCATTATCAGAAACAATAAGCGTTAGTATGCCGTTCTCAAACTGCAAAATCACGTCTACTTTGCTCGCACCGGCATGTCTTGCCACGTTAGTCAGAGCTTCCTGGGTGATCCGGTAGGAAGCCGTAGCGACGGTCTCGCTTATTCCGGGAATATTGTAATGCTCAAATATGCAGGTGATCCCGGTGCGCCTTTCAAAATCAGAGGTATACCACTCAAGGGCATCAACAAGTCCCAGATCGTCAAGAACACCGGGGCGAAGACGTATGGCCATGTTCCTTACATCCTGGATATTCTTATCTACAAGGTCACACATCGACAGAGCGCGCTGAGCCGCTTTTTTGTCGCTCTCTTTCAGCCTCTCGTACATCCAGACCGAATCCATTCTTAAGGCAGTCAAAACCTGGCCAAGTTCATCATGGAGCTCGCGCGCGATCGCATGTCGTTCATTCTCCTGGTTGGTTATTATGCTTCCGGAAAGGCGCCTCAGCTGATCCTGAGCCTTTTTCAACGCAGTAATATCCGTTAATATGGCACAGATTCCGCTTGCAGCGCCTGTTTCATCGTATGTTGGGAACTTGACTGAAAGATAAGTATGAATTCCGTCTTCGTGCCTGATATTTTCTGTGAACTGGCAGTCCTGTTTTGTCTTCAGTACTCGCAAATCAGAAGTCCTGAAACAATCCGCTGTATCCTCAGGAAGTATTTCATAATCCGTTTTTCCTCTTATCTCTTCATTCCGGACTCCGAATAATTCCTCGTACCTTGAATTGACAAGCATGTAACGGCCTTCCTTATCCTTCATATAAACTACCGCAGGAGTATATTTAAATATGCTCGTTATCTCCCTTGTCCGTTTTCTTACCTGCTTTTCAAGCTCTTTTGAATAATGGCTGAGTTCCTCCTTGGCTACTTTCAGCGCTTCTTCGGCCCTTTTCCGTTCGGTTACATCGATCGAAACAGCCAGAGACCTTATTATTTCCCCATCCGGATTCCTGTCTGCAATAGCCGAAAGAAGTATGTCTATCTCTTCTCCGTTTTTCTTGACAAACCTGTACTGCGCATCCTTATAATAACCTTTTTTGAAAAATTCCGGGATAATAACCTCTCTGGCCAGCTTGCGGGATTCTTCCGAAAAAAAATCGGTTATCATTCTTCCTAATACCTCTTTTCTTTCATATCCCATGACATCCAGCCAGTGTTCGCTGACGCTTACAAGGCGTCCGTCAGGATCGACGGAATGGAGCATGGCAGGCGTGTTGTTGTACAAAGACCGGTATCTTTCCTCGCTCTCGCGAAGGGCATTTTCAACAGTTTTTCTGTGCAATATTTCTTCGGTTGCTTTCCCGTAAAGAAAAAAAACAGCGATACCTATCAGGATGGTGAGTGAAAAAACAATCGGCCCTGTTATTTTCAGCAGGGGATCCGACACTATCTTTGAAATTGCAGAAAGGTCCCTTAAATATACTACCTTCCAGCCTGGAAAATTTTCTATTTCCATACTGTGCATCAGATACTTTTTCCCGGAACTGTCTTCTGCAGATTTATCATCTATTAAAGACAATCCGTTCCAGGGCCAGGGCCCGACACCGAATTGTCTGGATATGATAACGTCTTCCTTTTCATCCGCAGATAGTTTCCATACAGAATTGTAAAGCCATTCTTTTCTGTTCGAAATAAAAATTATGCCATGAGGATCAGTAACAAGCACAATTTCATCTGGTGAGAGGGAGATCTCTTCTTCTATGAGTTGAATTGATGCTTTTATCACAACAAGGCCAACCGGCAGGTTGCCTTTTTTACCATATACGGGGTAGCTGTAATAAGCGCCTCTTCTTTTTGATGTGACGCCGAGGGCCAGATAAGTTGCAGGATTATTGCTGATGGCCTGCTTAAAATAGGGACGAAATGAAAAGTTTATTCCGACAAAGCTGTCTTCGTCGTTCCTGTTGCTGGATGCAATTGTGTTCCCATTTTTATCCAGAATATAACAGACTTCAACATCGAGTGACACTTTAAAATGGTCGAGAACGGAATTCACTCTTTCTAATGAATTATTTGACGGAATTACAAGATATTGCGAAATTTCTTTAATTCCAGCAAGAGTTCCGGCAGACTTCTTATGTTCCGAAAGCAGGGAAGACAGGTTGACTTTGATCATCTCAAGCCGCGCAACCGCCTGCCTTTCAGCCTCTTTAAGGGCAGATTCCTTCAGGGATGAATAGTAAAGATAACCCCCGGCTGTCGCGGATAAAAAGGCCAGCAGAGAGAGAACCATAAGTATTATTCTAAGCTTCAAAGGCTGATATCTCCGGTAAAACAATACGCCTTAAACGGATAAAGCGCGCAAATTTTCAGTTTGTCGAATATTATTGCAATGGTTACGGCAAATCAAACACAAAGTTATACCTGAATATTATTACTCACTGATATTTTTTTAATCGCAAAATAATATCGATCATGTTATCGTAATACGAAAGATATCGATGAAGGTATCAGGATGCAATCAGTAATCGTATCATCAAAATATCAAGTTGTAATACCAAAAACATTACGGGAGTCATGGTAATGGGGTCGGGCCAAGCGAACTATCTGATATGGCAGGAATTATTGCTAATTCTATCCTCTGGAATAGGCCTATAATGAGTTTCTCGAGGGTAAAAAAGCAATGAAGAGTATCACCTCCGGAAGGGGATCCGCCTACTATAAGGCTCTTTTCGGGGCCGAAAAAGACGATATAGGCCCTGACAACACCTGTTTTTGGGACGTTAAATCTGAATAGTCAAGAATTTATCATGGCCCGACCCTTGGGCAGCCTTGAAGGAGCACAACATGAGCATTGTTTTTATTGCGCCAGACCGGATCGTGGCCGAGCCCGTGAGCGAAAAACTGCTTGAAGTGCACGATTATACCAAAGAGGGGTACAGTCCTGTGGTTGACTACGCCGCATGGCGGGTCGCCGTCTTAAACTACAGCAACGATTTTTTGCCCGGAAATATTACATCCATGCAGCGCCACGATGAAACCGACGAGGTATTCGTTTTGCTTCACGGACACTGCATACTCTTTATCGGTGACGGAGATAAGGAAGTCACGGATATCTTTGCTGAGAAGATGCGGCCGTTTAAGATTTACAACGTTAAAAAATCGGTCTGGCATATGCACACGTTAAGCATGGACGCGAAGGTGCTGATCGTCGAAAACAGGAATACGACCTTTGATAACTCTCCGTTTTGTCCCCTTACCGGTATCCAGCGGAAAATGATTGTTGATATGACTCTCAGGTTGTGGATTGATGAGGGCATATGAAAAAACCGGCTTGATTCTGCGGATCTATATATAGGATTCACGGAGAGTATGAAGCAATTTGTTCTGGACATGAAGATATTTTCCATGGTACCCGAACAAGAACGTTGGTTTGGTCGGTCAGGCAATAAGTTGATGTTCGAGCTTGGTTTTTAGAGAAAGCGCTCGCTGTTTCGGTTCAAGAATATGAGAACGTCATGCAGAGAGCGAGAGCTTTGAAGAACGTTCAATTTTGCTCAAGTTCAAGGAAGGCGATAATTTTAACCACAGGAATACATTGAGTATTTCGAGGATTAAAATTTGAGC
>JAGVOC010000191.1 GCA_020052975.1 Desulfobacterales bacterium
TTTATAAAGTTCTGCTGAAGCCGGTATAACTGATAAGTCTTAAGATTATACACGAATATGGTAAATATCCCGAGGAGTATTATCCCGACAAGAAGGGATAATACCAGAATAACTACCCATGTGCGTGATTCAAGAACAACCGACGGCTCAAGATTAAACCGGGCAACAACGGCCTCAAGACCTGTGCTTACCTCCATATACCAGTAAATAAACAGGAAAAGCGAGGCTGCCAGCGCCAGAACGGAAAAAATAAAAACAATAATCGGATAAAACCATTTTGACTGGTTCATAATATAACAAGTTACTACAACACCTTACATTTTATGTCAACGCCCGAATATTTCGCTTTTTTAACCCCGATTTGCCTTTGTAAAACTTTTGTAAAATTTCAGATTACTGTTTTATTTCCTGCCTGTTTCAATTATCTTTGATAAAGTTATAAGATGCTATGTTAATTCTCTTCCCATTAAATAATCCTTGTGAATGGGGTATAAAATGAAAAACATTTTACTTGTATATCCCGAAGTTCCAGGCAATACATACTGGAGTTTCAAGCACGCCCTTAAATTTGTGCACAAAAAAAGTTCAATGCCTCCGCTCGGACTCATTACAATTGCAGCTCTTATTCCTGAAAAATATAATTTGAAACTGATCGATATTAACATCGAACCTCTTGCCAAAGAGCATATTCTTTGGGCAGATCTGGTATTTGTTTCTGCAATGATAGTTCAGAAAGACTCTTTCATTGATGTAGTTTCCGCCTGCAACCATTTTAATGTTCCGGTTGTAGCCGGTGGACCATATCCAACATCATGTTATACGGAAATACCGGGTGTCACCCATTTTGTCCTTGGAGAAGTTGAAGAGACATTAAAAGTTTTTCTCGATGATTATGGGAAAGGGCGCGCAAAAAAAATATATTTTCCCGGCAAACGGCCTGATCTGTCAGATTCTGCAACGCCAAGATTCGATCTTCTTGACATGAAAGCCTATTCCTCGATGTCTATTCAATATTCAAGAGGATGTCCCTTCAAGTGTGAATTCTGTGATATTTGGATATCATATGGGAACAATCCGAGATTGAAATCAAGTAATAATATTATTCTTGAGCTCGAATCGCTTTACAAGCTTAAATGGCGTGGCCCTGTCTTTATTGTTGACGATAATTTCATAGGAAACAAAAACCGTGTAAAAAGCGATTTGCTTCCGGCCTTGACTGAATGGCAAAAAAATCATGGCCATGTTTACAGATTTTTCACCGAAGCAAGCATAAATCTGGCAGATGACGAAGAGCTTATGAACGGGATGAAAGACGCGGGTTTTAATGAAGTCTTCATTGGGATTGAAACGCCTTCCAGAGAGGCTTTGAAAGAAACGGGGAAATTCCAGAATCTTAAAACAGATTTAAATAAAGCCGTGCATAAAATCCAGCAGCATGGAATGGGAGTCATGGCAGGTTTCATCATCGGGTTTGACAGTGATGCTGAAGACATCTTCGACCGGCAGATATCTTTTATACAGGAAGCAGGTATTCCTCAGGCAATGGTAGGCCTCCTGATCGCTCTGCCCGGTACAACTCTTTTTTCAAGATTAAAAAAGGAAGGCAGAATAAAAAGTGACTCAATCGGGAACAATACACATTCAATGAGCACCAACTTTACAACTAAAATGGACAGCACTAAATTAAAAGCCGGATATAAAAGAGTTCTGGATTATATTTATGACCCGAATTTAAAAAATTACTTCGCCAGGTGCAATATCCTGCTTGACAACATCGGAGACACACCTTTTTTCCAGAGAAAAGTGCGTCCTAAAGATATAAGGATCTTTTTTGATTCCTTTTTCCGCCAGCCCTTTACGCGCTATGGCTTCCATTATTTAAGGTTTGTGGCAAGAAATCTTATCAGGCATAAAAGGACGTTTGCTGAAGCTATACGGTTTGGCATAATCGGGCACCATTTTCATACCATCACAAGGGAAATGAATAAAATGTATAAAATTCAGTCTTCCCTTGAGACGTCCTACTTCAATTTCCGCGAACAGATCGGGAAATATTCAGAAACAGTTATCATTAATTCCGAAGAAACACTCAGACAGGCCAGACTCCTTTTTGAAAAAAGCAAAAAATCCTTTGAAGCATTCAGAAAGAAAGCACTAAAAATTGACGCCGGATTTCGTGAACAGGCAATAAAGAAGTTTAATGAAGTTTCAAAAAAAGCGGAGGATGTGTTTAAGGAATTCGAACGTACATTGTTGACCGGTTCATAACATGTTTTCTGTTTTATATCTATTGTCAGTAAATTGGTTTCAGGATGGACACTATTTATGTTTATACTCCACATTATAAGGAATACCGATTATGCTTAGTTTTTTGCCGGCGAATCTTCGGGGAGCTTTATCGCTTGTTCTCTATATAGCCAATACTGTCTTTTGGACAATTCTGCTTTTTGTTGCCGCATTTTTTAAATTAATCATGCCCTTCTGGAAAAAGCATTACATCTGGCTCTTAACCTTCATTGCAGACAAGTGGATTCTATTTAATACGTTTAATCAGAAGCTTATGAACAATATGGGGTGGGATGTAAAAGGACTTGAAGGCCTTAAGCAGGACGGTTGGTACCTGGTTTTGGCCAACCATCAGTCATGGACTGACATACTTGTTCTGCAGAGAATTTTTCACAGGAAAATACCCTTTCTGAAATTTTTTCTCAAGAAAGAACTGATATGGGTGCCGTTTTTAGGGCTTGCATGGTGGGCGCTCGACTTTCCTTTCATGAAGAGATATTCCAAGGCATTTCTTGATAAGTATCCACATTTAAAAGGAAAAGATATAGAAATTACCAGAAAGGCGTGTGAAAAATTTAAAACACTTCCTGTATCCGTAATGAATTTTGTTGAGGGAACCAGATTCACCCCTGAAAAACATAAGAGGCAAAAATCTCCATATTACAACCTGCTAAACCCCAAGGCAGGAGGAGTAGCCTTTGTTCTTTCGGCAATGGGCGAGCAGCTGGACCAGATAGTAAATGTCACGATTGTATATCCGGATGGAGCAAAGAGCTTCTGGGATTTTATATGCGGAAAAATCGGAGAAATCAGAGTAAGGGTCGAAACCCTCCCGGTTAGCAGGGAAATAATCGGGGACTATGTAAACAATGCTGAATTCAGGGAAAATTTCCAGAAATGGATTAATTCTGTCTGGCAGCAAAAAGATATGCGAATTGATTCAATACTGAAATCATGAAGTGAATTAGTTTCCATCCGGAAATGTCTCTTTTGTGCGATCTCTGTGTCAATCTGCGGGATTTCTTGTGCGACATACAATGCGTATGTCTCCGCGCAATCCCTTGATTTCCTTGAGCTTGCCCAAAA
>JAGVOC010000360.1 GCA_020052975.1 Desulfobacterales bacterium
AGAGATTTCCTTGAAGCCAAAAAGTTAGTTGCCTCTGCCAAGTCAATTCCTTCTAAACTCAAAAAGAAGTACGGCTTTTTATAAACCATTAAAATTCATTGACAAACCATGGGTAATGTGGTCTTTTAAATCCGCATTTCGACAGCCCAATCAAGATCTTATTCGTCCGGCAGGACGCATTACATATAGAAGTTTTTTTATCCATGTGCTCCCCAAAGTCTGTTCTATGGAGGCTGAGAATGAATAGCGAACGATCCCTTGTTGCTTTTGAGAAGCATAAAATCCGCAGAATTTATGATGAAAAATCTGAAACATGGTTTTTTTCTATTATTGATGTTGTCGGTGCGTTGACCTACAGCTTAAATCCTCGTGATTATTGGTTTAAAATGAAAATTAGAGTTAGAACCGAGGACGGGTTTGAACTGTCGACAAATTGTCGACAGTTCAAAATGAAAGCCCCTGATGGGAAAATGAGGGAAACCTATGATCTCGGATAAGTTTTCCCCTATTACTATAATCAATTCGAAAAAGTATCCGGATAAGGAAAAAGGGGAAAGCTGTCAGAAGGTTGTTTTTATATGAAAAAAAGCATTGTATTTGCTACAGGGGGAAAAATAGAAACGCATGAAAACATGGGCGTCCATATGCACCTCTTGCTGGGTTATGTCATAGGTAAGGAATAATTATAACGATGAGATGGTGGACATTCGCAATAGGAACATTTAATCTTGCTTGGCCAACTGAGAAAACAACCGTCGATTACGATGGTAACCAATTTCTTCTTAGCCCAGAGAGCGATGACTTATTGCCCTCCGTTTCAATTCGTTGTCCGAAGGAGGTGACTCAGGAAGAGGTTAAATTATCGGTCAATAGATTTTTGAGTTCCTTATGCTGGGCCAAAGAAGGTGGCGCACATGTTCTTTTTGGGGTCGGTTCGAGCGGAAGAACCCCAACAAATGCTGGAAAATCAAAAATTAGATATGTATGTCACAGATTGCGGACTGATTATCTACCAAAACCTAATGATGAAAAGGCCTACCGAGCGCTTGCACTGTTTCGAGAAGCATTAAGTGTGAACACTATTCCTTATCAATTTCTGGGATTTTATAAGGTCATAAATGTCCTTTTCGATAAAGGCAATGATCAAAAGGCATGGATTAACACAAATATTACTAACGTTAAGGATTTTCAGGCAGTCAAGCGTATAGAGGATCTCAAAAAGACAGTTTCTGATTTTGGCGAGTACTTGTATGAATCTGGTAGATGTGCTGTTGCCCATGCTTTTGCTCATCCAACAGTTGACCCCGACATTCCGTCAGAGATTTCTCAACTTGCAATGGATTTGCCTATTGTTCGTGCACTTGCTAAAATTCTCATAGAAACTGAACTAAACGTAATTACAGAAGCCACCTATCGGCAACGGCATTTATATGAACTACAAGGGTTTGCAGATATAATAGGATCTGAGAATGTTCGCAAATTAAAGGCTGTTGAACCTATACATGAAAATTTGACCGATTTGTTTCCAACGCTTTCTATCCGTCTACGAGAACATGACCATTTTAAAGCATTTGAAAGTATGACGGTAAAAACCGTCAAACAAATAGATTCAAATCTTTTTCTCTTGCTTCAATCACAAGACGGATTGTGCATAGTGGAACTGCAACTGAATTTTGCCGAGTGGAGATTGGTATTTAACTCCGATTGCGGGATAGATATAAAGGATGATAACGAAAAAACTGTAACCCCTATTTACTATTGTATTGATCGGGTGAAATTTCTTCGCGGCCATCTGTTAAATGGCCAAGTCGAGATATACAATGCATCTACTAACCGGTTATTGGCAAGAACTGATCCACTCCTTCCATGCAATATAGATATCAAGGCATCAACAGAAAATTTGGATACGATAGTAGATCAATATGAAAAAGAGATATCTGCCCGAAAAGAACAAGCATTTAGATGTACGGAAGATAAATGTGAACACTAAACGTTCAATCAGAATAAAGAGAATATTATGAATTCTGGAAATAAAACAGAATGACAGAAAGTGAATGGAAAACCCGTAAAACCCGAATTGATGCCCAGTTGAAATCGCTTAATCCTAAATGGGATATTGTTCAATACAAAGAAGGCATGGACTTTCCCAGTCTTTCACGCCATGCCGTTGAAGAGTACCCTACCGCAAACGGCCCTGCCGATTACGCCTTGTTTGTTAATGGCAGTTTGCTTGGCATATTGGAGGCCAAGAAAGTCTCTGTCAATCCGCAAAATGTTCTGGAGCAGGCAAAGCGATATTCTTCGGGATGCAAAAAGGCTATCGGCTCCTGGGGCAATTTCAAAGTTCCGTTCCTGTATGCTTCAAACGGTACTCAAATCTGGTTTGCCGATGTGCGGGAAGAAAATTACTATGCAAGGGAACTTCTTGATTTCCATACAAGCGACGCGCTTGAAGAAATGTTTGCAAAGGATTACCCGACCTGTAAAAAATGGCTCAAGCTGATGCCAAATGATATTGACCGCTTACGCCCCTACCAGAAGGAAGCCATTGCCGAAGTCGAGAACGGAATCATTGAGAATAAGCGTCGCATGATGCTTGCCATGGCAACAGGAACAGGCAAGACTTTTACCACCGTTTCAATGGTTTATCGTCTTATCAAATCAGGTTATGCGCGCAGGATTCTATTTCTTGTTGACAGGCGGGCATTGGCAGCTCAGGCTTCACAGGCATTCGCTTCTTTCATTACACCGAGCGGAAACAAATTTAATCAGGAATACGAGGTATTCAGTCAACGTTTTAAGAAAGAAGATTTTGAAGAAGGTGAAGCGTTTGATATCGGGGTCATGCCCAACAAATATCTCATGGCGCCGGATACCGGTCATACATTTGTTTACGTCGCAACAATACAGCGGATGGCGATAAACCTTTTCGGCCGGGAAGGTTCTTTTGCCCAGGACACAAGCGACCCGGATATTGATGACGATGCCGATAAAATCAGCGTTCCGATTCATGCATTTGATATTATTATTGCCGATGAGTGCCACAGAGGCTACACATCAAAAGATACGAATATCTGGCGTTCCGTTCTCAACCATTTTGATGCTGTTAAAATAGGACTCACTGCAACACCCGCATCTCATACAGTAGCATACTTCGGCAATCCGATTTACCGTTATGCTGTTGAAAAAGCTGTTCTTGAGGGTTTCTTGGTTGATTATCAGGCTGTAAAGATTAAATCGGACGTCAGGCTTAATGGAATATTCCTTAAAGAAGGTGAAAAAGTCGGATTAAAAGACCCCGAAACAGGCAAGGAACTTATTGACGAACTGGAAGACGAACGGGTATTCGACTCTCAAGAGGTTGAAAGAAAAATTACCTCACCGGACAGTAACCGTAAAATTCTTGAAGAGATTGCCAAGTTCGGGCGGGAACATGAAGAGAAAACAGGCCGGTTTCCGAAAACCCTTATTTTCGCGGTAAATGATATTCCGCATATCTCCCACGCCGATCAGCTTGTCCGCATAGCACGTGAAGTTTTTGGCAGGGGCGATGACTTTGTTCAAAAAATCACCGGCAGCCCATCAGTGGACAGGCCACTTGAAAAGATCCGACGCTTTCGCAATCGCCCCTTTCCTTCCATAGTAGTTACGGTTGACATGCTTTCAACCGGCGTGGATATTCCAGCGCTTGAGTTCATTGTCTTTTTACGCCCGGTCAAATCCCGTATTCTCTGGACACAGATGCTTGGTCGCGGCACACGGAAATGCCCGGATATTAATAAGGGATATTTCACTATTTTTGACTGCTTTGACGGAACCTTGATTGAATACTTCAAAGACTCAACCGATTTTGTTATTGAGATGGAAGAAACCGGGGAAACAGTCACCATACAGCAGATTATTGAAAACATCTGGAGCAATATAGAACGGGATTACAACACCAAACGTCTTATCAAACGGTTAAGGCGGATTGCCGATACAATGAGCGCAAAGGCGCGGGGGGATTTTTCCGCTTTTATTCCAGATGGCGATATGGGTAAATTCGCCGGTGAACTTCGGGAAAACCTGAAAAACCGGTTTTCCGAGACCATGGGAATCCTTAGAAATAAAGATTTCCAGGATCTGCTCGTAAATTATGACCATGCAAAAAATCCTTTTTATGTTACCTACAGTACACAAGATTCTGTTTCCTCAGAATATGTGTTCAAAATTGCGGAAAAACATTTAAAGCCCGCTGATTATCTTGATGCGTTTTCGAAATTTATTCATTCAAATAAGGATAAAATAGATAGCCTGTCCATACTCTTTAAGAACCCCCGCAAATGGAATACAAAAGCACTAAAGGATATCCGGCAAGCCCTTAAGATAAGTTTCTTCGATGAAGAAAAAATACGCGATGCCCATAAGCTTTCAGGTCATAAGGCAATGGCCGATATTATTTCCATGGTGAAAAACGCGGACAGCGCCCAGAATCCGCTTCTGACAGCGGAAGAGAGGGTGGATAAAGCCATTTCGGAAATCTTTTCAACCCTTTCCTTAAATGATGAGCAGAAAACATGGTTGGGATATATACGCGAGCACCTTGTTATCAATCTCGCCATTGAAAAAGAAGTTTTCGACCTGGTTCCCGTACTGGAAAGGCGCGGCGGACTGGCAAAAGCCCAAAAGATATTCGGTCCTGTGCTGGATTCAATTATAGATGAAATAAACTACAAATTGGCAGCGTAAAGGAAGTTTGATGTCTGATATTGTAAATAAACTATGGGGAATGTGCCATACTCTCCGGCATGACGGCATTGATTACGGTGATTATATAGAACAGCTTACCTATCTGCTGTTCATGAAAATGGCTGATGAAAAAAGCGTTGACCTTCCCCGAAACTGCGATTGGGAATCGTTGAAAAGCAAATCCGGCACAGAACTGACAGACCATTATCTGATGGTTTTGCAAAAGCTCCGTGATGCAAAAGGCTTGCTCGGTGATATATTTGCCCAATCAATGCCTAAATTCAACAACCCGGTCAATCTGAAAAGAATCATCACCATGATTGACGCCGAAGAGTGGTCAAGCCTCGATGTGGATGTAAAAGCCGAAGCCTTTGAAGGGCTGCTTGAAAAAGCGGCAAGTGAAGGGAAAAAAGGCGCCGGACAATATTTTACTCCGCGTATGCTGATTCGATCCATTATAAAACTTATGCAGCCCGACCCGCTTTTCAATAAGGAAATGAAAATTTGCGACCCAGCCTGCGGCACCGGCGGTTTTCTGGTGGCAGCTTACGAATGGCTGATTCAAAAAACAAAAGGCGCGATACCGCTTGATGATGTGAAGCGGATTAAAGAAAGTACCTACTTCGGCCAGGACCTTGTAGCCCGACCCCGCAGACTTGCGCTGATGAATCTTTTTCTGCATGGCTTGAAACCGACAATTTATCTGGGCGATACCATTTACGAACCCGACAGGGGCGAGAGATATGATGTCATTCTCACCAATCCGCCCTTCGGAACAAAAGGCGCAGGACAGGCCCCCGCCCGTGACGATTTTACGATTGCCACTTCCAACAAACAGCTTAATTTCGTCGAGCACATTCTCACTATCCTGAAACCTGGCGGAAGAGCGGCGATTGTTTTGCCCGATAACTGCCTTTTTGAAGACAAGGCTGGTGAGGTATTTGAAATTGTGATGGCAGACTGCAACGTCCATACGATTTTGAGGCTCCCGCGCGGGACTTTTGTGCCGTATGCCAACGCTCAAGCCAATGTGGTTTTCTTTCAAAAAGGCAGACCCACCGAAAAGGTGTGGATTTACGACTGCCGATCCAACATTCCAAGCTGCACCAAGAAAGACCGCCCGCTGACCGCCGAAATGTTCACCGACTTTGAGAAATACTATGGCAAAGACCCCAACGGGAACAGCAAGCGCCAGGACCGGGGGCCGGAAGGCCGTTTCCGCTCGTTTCATATCAGCGAAATCAAAGAACGCGGATACAAATTGGATATCAAGTGGCTGAAGGATGACACCCTGGATGATCCTAACGATTTACCTGAACCGGCTGATTTGATTGCTGAAGCAGTGAGCGAACTGGAAGCAGTAGTGGATGAGTTGAATGAAATCACTGTCATGCTGGAACGTGAATCATGAAAAAATCAGTTATAGCCCAGAGTTTCTTCATAGATATCAGGACTATACTTGAGAATGCACGGCAAAAAGCCTATTCTGCGGTTAATTTCGCAATGGTTGAAGCCTATTGGCAGATCGGCAAACGGATTGTTGAGGAAGAACAGCAGGGGAAAAATCGCGCAGGCTACGGCGAACACCTTATCAGAGAGCTTTCAAAATCCCTCACATCGGAATTCGGGAAAGGATTTTCTCTAGCTAATCTCTGGAATTTCAGGCAGTTCTATCAAACATTCTCGGATGAACAGATTCTCTACACACTGTGTAGAGAATTGAACTGGTCTCAGTTAAGACTTATCATGCGTGTGGAAAATCCCCAGGCAAGGTTGTATTACCTTCAGGAAGCAGGAAAAGTGCGCTGGAGTGTTCGCCAGCTTGAAAGGAATATCAATTCTCTTTATTACGAACGGCTTCTTTCCTCGCAGGACAAACAAATCGCGTTAAAAGCGGAAAACCTGTTTGAAAAAGTGTCACCACAAGACTTTATCAAGGACCCCTATGTTCTTGAATTTCTCAACCTTCCGGAAAATCCTGTACCACAGGAAAAGGAAATCGAATCGGCCATTATGAACAATCTTTCCTCGTTCCTTCTGGAACTGGGTAAGGGGTTTTCGTTTGTCGGGCGGCAGTTTCGAATCAGTACCGAGACGAAACATTTTTATATCGACCTCGTTTTTTATAACTATTTGCTTAAATGTTTTGTATTAATTGATCTCAAAACATCGGAATTGATCCATCAGGATATCGGCCAGATGGATATGTACGTCCGCATGTTTGACGATCTGAAAACACAGCCGGACGACAATCCGACCATCGGCATTATTCTCTGCACACAAAAAGACGAGACTGTTGTGCGATACTCGGTGCTTAAAGAGAATGAACAGCTTTTCGCCACGAAATACCGCCTGATCCTGCCGACGGAAGAAGAGCTGAAGGCCGAGTTGGAAAGAGAGAAGCGGCTTTTTCTGGAACATAAGGCGGAAGAAAAGGGGCTGGAATGATGGGGAGGGAACATTGGCTTGAGACCAGTCTCGGCATGATTGCCACACACCCACAGTATGGATGGACTACAAAAGCCGGTCAATCTGGCAAATATAGATATTTTAGGACAACGGATATCGACTTGCCTATCAATTGGGCTAAGGTTCCATTTTGCAGTGAAATTCCTAAAAATCCGAATGACTATACAATAAAAAGAAATGATATTCTTGTCTCAAGAGCTGGTTCTGTTGGGTTGAGTCTTCGTTTTGAAGAAGATCATTTAGACACTCTTTTTGCATCTTATTTAATCCGTTTTCGAAGTATTCCCCCAATTCATTCAAAATTAATAGAGTATTACTTACGCACAAAGGAATACTGGGCTTTTATTAGCGAATCACAGGCGGGTATTGCTGTCCCTAATGTTAACGCTACCAAATTGGCAGCCCTTCCTTTCCCACTCCCGCCCCTGAACGAACAAAAGCGCATAGTCGAAAAACTCGATGCCATTCTGCCGAAGGTAAAAAGCGCAAAGGCGCGGCTGAAAAAGATTCCCGGCATACTCAAGAAATTCCGGCAGAGCGTGCTTGCAGCGGCGTGTTCGGGGAGATTGACGGAGGATTGGAGGGAGGGAAAGGATTTACCGGAATGGGAAGATGTAAAGTTTGAAGATGTTGGAACCCTTGGCAGGGGTAAATCAAAACACAGGCCACGGAATGCCCCGAAACTTTTTAATGGGAAATACCCTTTTATTCAAACTGGAGACGTAGCCCAATCGAATGGTTATATAAACTCCCATTCACAGACGTACAACGATACCGGGCTTGCTCAAAGTAAATTATGGCCAGCAAAAACTCTTTGCATAACTATTGCTGCAAATATAGCCAATACAGGCATTCTTACGTATCCAGCATGCTTTCCTGATAGCGTTGTAGGATTTGTTCCTAACCCAGAAAAAAGCAATGTAAAATTCATAAAGTGGGTGATTGATACCATTAAGAACGACCTTGAAAACTATGCTCCAGCTACGGCTCAAAAGAATATTAACCTTGGAATACTTAACAATGTTGTTTTCAAATGCCCATCTATAGGAGATCAACACGAAATTGTCCGCCGCGTCGAAAAACTCTTTACCCTTGCCGATTCCCTCGAAGCCAAATACAAAAAGGCAATGGCAAAGGTTGGAAAACTGGAGCAAGCCATTCTTGCCAAAGCTTTTCGCGGCGAACTGGTTGAGCCAGACCCGAATGACGAACCGGCAGAGGAGTTATTAAAGAGGATATTAGCTGAGAAAGCCAAGCTGGGAGCCGGGAAAAAGACGAGGAAGAAGAAATAAAAGAAAATTCATGATCAAAATACGAATTGAAAACCAGGGGTAGTATTGGGGATGTCCGTAAACAATTAAACCTGATTAATGTCCGGCGGTATGTGCAAAATATAGAAACAACGACACACTCGCAGACATTGTCGAGAATTGGCTGAGAAGCCGGAGTACCATCGAATTTTTGGGACTCTGGGAACGACTGAACAATCCCGATTTTAAACTGGAAAGGATTCCACGTAGGAAAAGGAAATTTTTTCCGAAATTGGAGACTCATATTCAAAAGGAAAGGTTACCTGATCTGCGCAGATGCGAGCGGTTACCTTGGATAAAACCCATGGTTGAAAATGCTTCGAAACCTGAAGTGCTTGCCTGGGATTATGAAGAGGGAGACCGGTCAATAAAAACCTATATCTGGATCAAAGAAAGCGATTTTGTTGTTATTATGAAAAAATACCCGGATAGTAAAAGACGGCTGATTACATCTTTCTATGTGGATAGAGTAAATAAAAGAAAAGAATTTGAGAGAAAATATTTGAACCGAATAAAATAAAAAAGGTCTGCTCAGACGGCAGACCCACCTCCTTTGGCTCTTACACCTGAAAAGGATGGCCAATGAGTGTATTCATACTATTATTATCGACTATGGCTTGTCAAGTTTAAAAAAAGCGGTGTGTAAAAAAAGCGGTTATCCCTGAGTGTAAGATAAGAGGTAAGCTATGAAACTAAAAATAGATAATGAAGCTGATGCTATTTACCTGATATTTGGACATATTTATGGGACATTTTAAACAATTAAACCTGATCAATGTCAGGCGGTATGTTGTTCGGGGTACATGCCAAGAAAATCACGAATAGATATTCCTGGAGCGATGCATCATATAATTGTCAGGGGAATTAACAGGCGGAAAATATTTAAAAGTGATCTCTTAAATCTTTACACAAACATCAACTCTTTCCGAAATTGTTCATATTGTATTTTTTCATCCGTTTCCAGACTGTCACTCTGCTGACACCAAGCCGCCTTGCAGTTTCCGACCGGTTGCCGCCCGTTTCACTTAAAATTTTTATAAGCTCTTCTTTCCGGTCCGCTTTCCGGAGCGAGGGTGAGGCAGGTTTATATGTATCTTTTACTCCGGATGATATCTTAACGGGCAGATGATTGATTCCGATTCCTCCTCCGGGACAAAGCACAAACGCATATTCGATGGCGTTTCGAAGCTCTCTTACGTTTCCGGGCCAGTCATATTCGATCAGCTTTTCCATTGCCTCAGGCGTCATGCCGAGCTTCTTTTTATCCGTTCTGTCGTTATTCTGCAGGATAAAATTCTGTACGATTGTCGGTATGTCTTCATGCCTTTCTCTGAGCGAAGGAATCCTTAATGGAAACACGTTGATTCTGAAAAAGAGATCCTCCCGGAAGTATCCTTCTGAAAGGAGTTTCTCCAGATTCCGGTTGGTTGCCGATATGATGCGGACATCAACCTTTATAGACTTATGATCTCCTACCCGCTCAATCTCCTTCTCTTCAAGTACCCTTAAAAGCTTGACCTGTGTAGACATGGGAATATCACCGATTTCATCGAGAAAAATAGTGCCTCCGTGGGCTGCCTCGAACCGGCCTATTCTGCTTTTGTCCGCCCCGGTGTAAGCGCCTTTTACATGCCCGAAAAGCTCACTCTCAAGAAGGTTTTCATTCAATGATGCACAATTGACCTTGATAAAAGGATTCGGATTACGATAGCTGACCTCATGGATGGCCCTTGCAACAAGTTCCTTTCCTGTTCCGCTTTCGCCGTAAATCATGACCGGAGCGTCCGTAAGTCCAACGTTGTCGATCAGTTCATAAAGAGACTGCATTATCATGGATTTGCCGAAAATACCGTGGTACCCCTCATCGAGATGGAGCGATTTGCGAAGTTCCACTATCTCCTGCTGCTTCCGGACGATCTCCGACATATCAGTCAGGGTTTCGACTGCCCCGATGATGTTTCCGCTGTCATCCCTCAAAACGGAAGCGTTTTTTATAACATTGACCAGGCGATTTTCCTTATTGGTGATTGTGCATTTTTTTGCGCGGACATCTCCCCGTGCGTAAAGACCGCACCATCTTTCCCCTGGACCTTTCCCGATAATTTCGCATCCGGTACAATCAAGCTCGCGGCATGATTTGCCGATCAATTCTTCATCCCGATAACCAGTCAATTGTTCGGCGGCCGGATTCATTGCTAGGATTTTCCCATCAGGACCTACGACCAGAATACCATCCTGCAGGGTGTCAACTATCGTTTTCCAGTGTTTTGATAAATCCATTTTTTCATTTCTCCTGTATCGGGTGGTGTAAAGATGTTAACTCTTTAGTTAACACTATTAACATAATGCCTTTCAGAATTTATATCAAGGGGAATATCTGAAAATATATCAAATATGCCGGCATGTTAAAAGCCGGCTGGTTTTCGATCAATCATTTATTACGAAGCCGCCTGAATTTTGACCCTGCTTGCTTCTCTTACCTGTTAACCTGTGCAGTTAATAAAAGTTAACGCATTCAGCAGATATAACCGTTAATGAATAAGTATATATAAACATAATCAAATGGTTATAAGTTAAGCAGATACTTGGCACATTCATTGCTATTTAACTAACAGCAAAGTAATTTTCAATAATAAGTTATTTAAATTTATTCAAAGAAAGGAAGGTAATCATGTTCAAAAAAACGCTCTTTGTATTGTTGACTTTAATGATCAGTATCGGTTTCGCGGATTTTTCTTTCGCAGCAGAAGCCGGAAACAAAAGAAAAGGGAAATATACATATCGCAAGGTTTACGAGTCCTGCTTAAAACGCGGAGCAGTAGAAACGGCCAAGCCGAAAATAAATCCCGATGCTCACACACAAGCGGAATGGACAAAAATATTTAAAGATAAAAAATTTGCCGAGTTCGGCTGCGGGGAAGAGTGGAGCAAGCTTAGCGATGAACAATTGAGCGACATATACTCCTATTTGCATGACCATGCTTCCGACTCTCCCACTCCGGCAAAATGCAATTAGTGACCGAATGGAAACTCAACAGTATCCAAAATTAGTTTACGGATGAACACTAATTAAAGGAAAATCTGATAAGATCGAAACAGGAGAAAAGAGATGAAAATAAAACATACAAAACCATTTTTAGCGGCCATATTTATGATCATTACCCTGATTTCGGGGGCAGGGCTTTCTCAGGCAGTGGAAAGCGCAGCAAAGCCGGACTGGTTTTTCAGCGACTTAGTGGACATGGCATTTGTAAAACAGCATGTCCAGGTGCCGATGGCTGAAAACGTGATGCTCATTGACGCCAGGCCAAAAAGAGCCAAATATGATTCCGGTCATATTCCAATGGCGGTAAGTATTCCTGATATGGAATTTGATGAAAATATCGGAAAACTTCCTAAAAACAAGGAAACACTTTTGATATATTACTGTGAAGGAGTTGAGTGCAAACTGAGCCATAACAGCGCGAAAAAAGCGGTAAAGCTCGGTTACACCAATGTTAAAGTCTATGCCGAAGGGTTTCCGGACTGGATGAAAGAGCAGGGTCACTATGCGTCTGTACCGGCTGAATTCGTGAAAAAGCAGCTGGATGCCGGAACTGACATGCTTCTTGTTGATTCAAGACCTAAGCGGGCTAAATTCGACAAAGGACATATTCCGGGAGCAGTAAGTATTCCTGATTCAGAATTCGAACAGATGACCGGTCAGTTGCCTCAGGATAAAAACAAGCTCATTGTTTTCTATTGTGAAGGATACCAGTGCAAACTGAGCCACAAATCCGCACAGAGAGCGATTGCGCTGGGCTTTACCAATGTAAAGGTCCATTCGGGTGGATATCCCGAATGGGTTGAAAAATACGGCGAGGCCGGATCAGGTGATGTTAAAAAGAGCGTCATAAAGCCGAAAAGCGGAAAAGAGGAAGGAAGTATAGACATCCCTACATTTGAAAAAATTGTTAAAGAGAATCCGGAGAGCATTTTCCTGGTGGATGTACGTGACGCAGATGAATTTGCGAAAGGCAGTCTGAAAACAGCCGTCAATATCCCTGTTGATCAGCTAAAAAAGAGAATCAGTGAACTACCTGCGGATAAGCCTGTCGTATTCGTATGCGGAACCGGAGCAAGATCCGGCGAGTCCTTCTATATGGTACAGGATCTGCGCCCTGAGATGAAAAGCGTTTATTATGTGGAAGCAGGTATGACTTTCAAAAAAGACGGCTCTTTTGAAATTGCAAAACCGAAATAATGCTGATATTTTATATGTTAAGATATATGGTTCTTGTGACCGGACGTGTAGGTCCGGTAATAAGTAATTAGTTTCCATCCGGAAATGGCCCTTTTGAGCGATCTCTGTGTCAATCTGCGGGATTTCTTGTGCGGCATACATTGCGTATGCCTCCGCGCAATCCCTTGATTTCCTTGAGCTTGCCCAAAATTGCCTATTTCCGAATTG